>CAYNWJ010000141.1:0-9053 GCA_964400815.1 uncultured bacterium | reverse complement strand
ACCATGTGCTTCCTGCGCTTGCTGAACATGGCCTCCCCTGTCAGGGGAGGTGTCATGCAATGGCGGAGGGGTTATTGTGTCATCGGTTTACTACCTCCAAGTTCAGTCCGGGGGAGTTCTATTGTGGTATATGATTTCCTGGCTCCAGATAACCCCCGAGACATCTTTAAGATATTTAGTCACCGGAGTAATAACCGATGATGGCGACGAGGGAAGAATGACGATTGACCGTCCACCGTTTGAACCATGAGTGATGGGATGTACGGATTTACAAGATTGCAATCGTGGTTCATCCAGTAATCCTGAAAATCCCGGTTCAACAGTTGAAAACTGCTGAAACAAATACACGTGCCGGCAAAAGAGGGATTGTTCCTGCAACAAAACCATTGTATAACCTTTTGCCACATACAATATTACAATAGCAAGAATATAAGGAAATGGAAGCATCCTTCTCGGCTCCGCCGCGGAAAACCGCATGAATCGGAAACCATCATGAACTGGCTCGTACCTTCGATCATCGCCAGCCTGACTGCCGGCGTGTGCCTCATCGCGGCATACATCTATCTCTATCTTCTCGACCGGGAGAAATATCTCGGCATATGGGCATGGAGCTGGGTGATCTATTTCTTCAGGTTCGTTTTCATGCTTCTCATGCTGGCTTTCGAGGGGCTCTCCCCCGTTTTCCTCTCGCTGAACCAGGCGGCCTCCCTCGCAAGCGGTATTCTCCTTTTCCGTGGCACCTGCGAATTTTCGGGAAAGCCCTTTTCCCGATACTGGTACGTCCTTGCCGCGGCCGATCTCGGCTGGATCGCGGCAACTGCCGTTTTCGGCTTTTCACTGACGGTCGTGTCGCTTCCCACGTTCTTTCTTCTCGCCGCCGTTTATGTCTGGACGGGCATCAGGATCATGAAGATGCCCGGACAGAATTCCGTCTCGCTCACCATCGGGATCACCTTCCTTCTCTGGGGCGCGCACAAGGCGAATTATCCCCTGCTCCGTCCCGTTGCCTGGTTCGCTCCCTGGGGGTATCTGATTGCGGCGCTGTTATCATTCACCGTCGCCTTCGGCATCATTCTCCTGTATTTCCAGAAAAATCGCCGGGACCTGATCGAAAATGAACGGAAATACCGCGAACTGGTGGAATCCTTCGGCGCGGCCCGGCAGGCGGTGAGGGAAGCGGTCTGGAACATGCGCGAATCCTCCGATATCGTTCATGTGGGGGCCACCATGTTCGCCGCCCTCACGGAACAGAACATCCGTTTCGACAATTTCGGCATTCAGGTGTTCCCGGATTATCCGGACACGTCGGTTTTCGAGGCCTATATCGTCGACCGTTACGGGGAATGGACACGGCTGGGACAGGCCGAGGGTGCGCCGACGGTGGCGGAGTTCGTCCGTAACGGCGTGACGGTATACCGCAGGGACGTCACCGTTCATGACGAGTTCGGGGAATCGTCGCTGCTCAATGACATGTACCGTGGGCGGATACGGTCCGTGGTGGACGTGCCCTTTTCCCACGGCACGATCGCGCTGAACAGCACGGAGCCCAACGCCTACGACGATGAAGAAATCGGGCTCCTGGAGGAACATGCGAAGGTCCTGAGCGAGGGGTACCGGCGCTTCGGCGACCTGCAGAACATCGAGAACCGTACCCGCGCCCTCGAGGCGGAGATAGCCGAACGGAAAAGGGCCGAGGAAGAGCTGGCGCGAAGCGAGGAGAAATTCAGGACCCTCGTCGAAAACATGCCGGAGACCGTATGCGAATTCGACCTGGAGGGGATCATCACCTATGTGAGCCGCAGGGGATTCGAGTATTTCGGATACACCGAAGAGGATGTGGAGCGGGGCATCAATATCCACGACATGGTCGCACCAGAAGACAAGGAGCGCGCACGCGAAAACGTGGAAATGATCGTCAGGGGCGAAAAGACCGGAAGCAGTGAATACCACCTTTTCCGCAGGAACGGTTCGGAAGCCGATGTGCTGATCCACTCCAACCTGATCGTCAGAAACGGTGCGCCGGCGGGGATTCGCAGCATCATCGTGGACATCACCGAAATAAAACGCACCGAGGCGGCCCTGCGCGAGGCGGTGCTCAAGCAGAAGGAGGCGGTCAAGGCGGCCAATGTCGGCTTGTGGGACTGGGACCTTCTGACGAACCGCGTGACCTATTCGCCGGAGTGGAAACGGCAGATCGGGTACGGTGAAGACGAGATCGAGGACGACTACCGGGAATGGGAACGCCGCGTGCACCCCGACGATCTCGAAAAGACGGTGGTAAAAGTGCGGACCAGCATCGAGAAAAGGGATCACTATCACCAGAGCGAATTCCGTTTCCGCCACAAAGACGGGTCCTATCGCTGGATCCTCGCCCGGGGATCGGTCCTCCAGGACGAGAGCGGCCGCGCCGTGCGGATGCTGGGCTCCCATATCGACATCACCGACCGCAAACGCGCCGAGGAACAGATCGAACGCTCGCTCAGGGAAAAGGTCGTCCTCCTCAACGAGGTCCACCACCGGGTCAAGAACAACCTCCAGGTCATGGTCAGCCTCCTCCGTCTCCAGGCCGAGCAGGCGGCCGGCGAGGAAGCCCGGCATTCCCTGGACGAAAGCATCAACCGTCTCTCCACCATGTCCATGGTTCATGCCCTTCTCTACCAGTCCGAAAACGTGGAAACGGTCGATTTCCACCGTATGGCGGAGGACCTGTTTCAGAACCTGAGAAACCTGTACGGCGTCACGGTCCGGTTCGTGAATGCCGTCGGGAACGTTTCCCTCGGTCTCGACACCGCCATACCCTGCGGCCTCATCCTGAACGAGCTTGTTTCAAACGCGTTCAAGCACGCCTTTCCCGGAGACCGCGAGGGCGTGATAACGGTCGAAATGAATCGATGCGGAAAAGACGCGTTCGAGCTGCGGGTGAGCGACGACGGCGTGGGAATTTCTCCCTCGGTCGATATGGAGCAGGCATCCACACTGGGACTGCGCATTGTCGGGGGGCTGACGAGGCAGCTCGATGGCACGGTCGGGATCGAACGGGACGGGGGAACGACGTTCGTACTGCGCCTGCGGGAGCGGGAGGGGGGATGAATTCAACCCTGTCGGTTTCAGTTAAACGATGCCTCGTCCCCCCTCTTAAGCGGGGGACCGGACGGAACGTCCGAGGGGGGTCTTTTCGCAGAAAATGAATACTCACCCCCTGTCACTCGCGTGACATCCCCCTCTCTCGCTCGCGAAAGAGGGGGAAAGGCAGACCCCTCCGGCTTCCCGGGATATAACGCGACTCCCGCAGCCTCCCCGTCCCCCCTTGGAGCGGGGGTTCTCTTGGCAGGAGGCATCACTCACTCCTCGATCACCACCCCCACCTTCTCCGCCACCTTCCTGATATACGCGTCCGCCTCGGGATACTGGTCGTCCGGCAGGTGCTCGGGATGGATCGCCCGCGGCCATTCCATGCGGCTCATGCGCACGAGATAGGTCTCGTAGTCCAGCACACCCCGCCCGGGACAGACCTCCTGGATGTGGAGGGTCTGCTTGTCGGGCCAGATGTATGTGTCCTTTGCGTGACAGCCGTAGATCCGTTCGCCGAGGAGATCGAAGCATTCCTCTATCAATTCGGTTGTGTGGAAATAGCGCCCGAGATTGATCATGTTCACCGGGTCGAGATTGACCGCGCAGCGCTCGTCGCCCACATCCTCCATCAGGCGCTTGTGGGCCTTCGGGCCGTCGAGATTGGTGGTGACCTGGGCCTCCATGCCGAGGACCACCCGGCTCCCGGCGGTGTCGCGGAGGACCTGCCTGACCCCGTCGACGAGGAGGCGCCATGTTTCCAGGGTCCAGTTGTCGGGATGGGGATTGATGCCGTAGGGATGGGAGTCGCGGCTGCCGGAAATGGTGCCCACCATGCGGCATCCGAAGCGTTCGGCTGTCTCCACGGCCTCTGCGAGGTTACGGAGGAAGCGGCTGCGGGTGGCGGTGTCCGGATGAAGCATGTTGACATAGCCGCCGTACTCGAAGATCTCGATTCCCTCATCCTCGAGGGCGGCGGAAAGCTTGGTGATATCCTCTTCGCTCAAACCGTCCCAGTACGCCGGATAGACGAAGGCGGCGGTGTGTCCCGAACGGCGCACGCGGGCGATGTAGTCGCGGATGGAGCCGTCGGCGGGCCGCTTGAGCACCGTACTGAGCTTGACCGGGGTGGAGCCGGGTTCGAGATCGCGGACGAGGTCACCGTCGGGTCCCGGCGGCCATGCGCTCGCCGTACCGGGTGCGTTCGCTCCCGCAGTGAAGCCTGCTGTGGCCGCGGCCATTGCCGAAAGGGCCTTCCGTCTGGTTGTCCGTTGTTTCATGGGGTCGCGCCTTTCGCTGTCGGTTGTGCGGGCATCGACGGTGTTTCGCCCGTTTCATTCGATCGTCCATTCGTTCAGGGGCATGACGACGTGGTTTACGGTGACCGAGGAGGGCCGTCCGCCAACCCCCGCGGAATTGACCGCCCTGACCTCCACACGGTTCCCGCCGGGGACGAGCAGCCACGTCCAGCGGTCGCCGGCCGGCGTCCATTCCCCGCCGTCGGTCCGCACCTCGAACCGCTCGAATCCCGGCGTACAGGTTTCGAACTCCAGGAACAGACGGTCGTTGCCATACCCCTGCGACATGGTGATGTGGACCGTATTGAGGTCGGGCCAGAGGTCCCGCGGCCGGTCGGTGTGGTCGGCATACTGCCCGCGCGGCGGGGTGCGCGGGTCGTACCAGCTCACATACCCGTCCCAGAAATACCCGCCGCCGAAATGCGCCAGCGGCCGCGGCAGGGGCTTTTCGAAGAAATTGGTGCGTGGGATCAGACGCAGGATGCGGGATTCGAGAAAGCCCGTGCAGGCGTTCCGCTCGTGGTCGTGGAAGGTGAGGGAGCTCCGCACCACCGGGGGCTTGTCCTCACGCTCCCGGATCTCCGCGAGACCGAGGCGGTAATCGGTCTTCCAGTCCATGGCGCGGTCCGGGTAGAAATAGTCCAGATACCGGTCATGGAGCTCGAGCATGCTCAGGGGCTCCCCGCTCTCCGGATCGCAGAGCACATGGTTGGGGAAGAAGGCATCGAAATATATCCACTTGCCGTACTCGTCGTTCCACACCTCGCACACCTCGTGGCCGTCCACTCCCAGCAGCCGCCCCTGCCAGCCGAAGGCCTGGCAGAGCCCGATGAAGAACAGATTCTGCTGGATGCACATGCCGCCTCCGCCCGCCTTGTTGACACGCTCGACGATGGACAAAGCGTCCCAGGCGGGATATTCGACAGCGGGCGAGGTCCATCGCCAGCGCTTCTTGGCATAGTCGAGGAGCCGCATCTGGGCCTCGAACTGTGTCCGGCTTCCCGCCACGACCGTTTCCAGGTTTTCCTGCAATGCAAGCTGTTCGAGTTCGGGACGGCCATAGGGTTCCCACTCCCAGTCGAGCGATGAATATTCGACGGGGGGATTGTCGATGGCCGTGACAATGATATTCCTGTGGCGGGGGACGGGAAAGCTTTCCTTGAAACCGGCCTCGATGTCGATGCGCCGGACCACGGGACTTTCGAGGGGATTTTCCGTGCCGAGATCGAGCCTGACCTGCATGTACCGCCGGTTGAACGCGGCGCCCTCCACCGTCTCGTCGATGCCGCCTCCCTCTCCGATGGTCCGCCAGGGGCCCCATTCGCCGGAAAAGGGCGACGGGTGGGTGCCGCCACGGATCTTGCAGGTCAGGTGCGTGCCTTCCGGAACATCGGATTCGGCGCGCACTCGGAGGCTTTTGATCATGCGCTGACGGGCGACGGGATCGTCCGCGTCGCCGCGCCACAGGTCGATGACCGGCGTTTCGAGCCATCCCCGGGGCACATGACGCTCGAGGCTGATGCGCACGCAGTATTCGGCGCGGGTGTCGCCTTCCGGTCCGAAGGGGCTCTCCTTCCATGACCGTCCGCCGTTGTCGGAGCGGAAGGAGGTTTCCCCCACCCTCTCCGGGTCCCCGCCGCCGTCCGGATACTCGTCGGCGCGTGCGATCTGGAGGTTCCAGCCTTCATCCTCCGTGGACGCCTCCGGGCAGAAGAGATCGATGACGTTCTTTCCCTCCTTCAGCCATTCGGCCGGAAATTCGGCGAAACGCACCGTCTCCCAGCCCTTCGTGGGCGTGTTGTCTATGACACCCTCGTTGCCGTTGACCGTGAATGTCAGCGGATGGGCGGGATTCCTCTGGGGAAAGACATACAGCCAGACCCGTTTCGCCCGGGGATCGTCGATGGCCAGGACCTTGCGCGCCCTGACATCGCCCCAGACGGCGTCATCGTGATCGCCGCGCTCGCTGTTCCCCGCTCCGGGGGCGTCGTTCTCCACGAGATCGACATCGAACAGGCAAACCCCGCCGCCGGGCGATTTTATGAGCTTCCCGGCGAACCCGGTATCGTAGACGCGGAGGGCGTCGGCGCTCCATTCGGTCGTGTTGTCGATCTCCTGCGCGGTGACTGCCGTGGTGGAAAGCGCGATAAGAACAAGGGCGATTGCTGGTGTGCGGACCATGGGTGTGAACATCTCCTTTGTCATGTATGGCAAACAGGCCGAATGATCGTCGTACCAACGGCGGGAAAGGAGTTCCCGGACGATGGAAAGCGCCGGACCGTCATTCGCCCGCGGCGGTCTCGAGGGGTTTCATCGTGCCGGGAAGACGTTCCGCGCGCCAGGGAATGGTGCTGTCGCCGGTGATGATCGTTCCGCGCAGGATGTCGCCCGTTACGGCGCCGGAATAGATGACCTGCTCGCTTCCGCCGCCCATGCGGGCTTCATTCATGACGAAACGCAGGCGGTCGCCGTTGAGTTCCACATCGACGGGCTGTTCGTCTCCGAAGCCGCGCATCTCGAGGGCCACTTCCTGGAACCGCTGCCCGATAATGAGCGTTCTGGCGTCACCGGCGAACCCCTCGGGCGACGGCCATGACCACTCGCCGGAGACATTCCCGGGAATGACCCAGAAGAAGACGCGGTGGCTGCGGTAATCGTAGTCGGCGTCCTCGCCCTTCACGACCAGTTCACGGTCGGGTTTCCATTCGTCCATGTCGAAATCGTGTGAGACCACGCGGGTGCCCGGCTTCAAATCGCTGAACAGCTTCGGCCTGAGCCTGAGATTGACCGAGGGCAGAAGATACAGGGTGACCACCGAGGCCCCGCTGATGTCGGTCTCGAAGAGGTCCTGTTCGATGAAGCGGACCCGTTCCGTGACACCCTCCTTTTCGGCGTTCTCACGGCTTTCGGCGATGCGGACGGGATTGATGTCGATGCCCAGTCCCCGTGTGCCGAACCGGGCGGCGGCGGTTACGACGATGCGCCCGTCGCCGCATCCCAGATCATAGAGCATGTCGAAACCGTTCACCCCCGCGATGGTGAGCATGGCGTCCACCACGGGGTATTTCGTGGGAACATAGGGAACGTCATAATCATTGTCGTAATCCTGCGCCGGAGCGGTGACGGCGGACAGGCACACGAGAACGGCGCATACGGCCGCCGAGGCGCGAAGGTCCTTCATGGTTCCTCCCATTCATGTTCTTTCGCCGGGCCCCGTTCGGGAACATCCCCGCACGGGCTGTCATGTGGCCCCCGTGGCAAGATAGCAGAATCAAGATACATTGCAAAGACAAAATATCCCGCCGCCGGCCCTTGACTGCGGGGACCGTTTGATGCATATTGTTGTCACCGGTTGGGGTGCCTTCGGGCTGAGAACACTACCCATCGAACCTGATCCGGATAATGCCGGCGAAGGGAACCGTACGAAGCGAGACCAACGTGCGTATGATGCGTAACCGCCCCCCGACGGGCGGTTTTTTCATTTTAAACCCTGAAAGGACGATTCCATGGCACTGGATGAAGCGATCATCACCGAAGCGATCCTGAAGAAGTATTTCGAGAAGTTCACCTCGTCCCTCGATCTCGACGTCGCCATCGTGGGAGCGGGTCCTGCGGGCCTCACCGCCGCGGCGCTGCTTGCGGAACAGGGACGCAATGCGGCCGTGTTCGAACGAAAGCTCTCGGTGGGCGGCGGCATGTGGGGCGGCGGCATGACCTTCAGCGTGATCGTCGTACAGGACGAGGGCAGACGCATTCTCGAGCGATTCGGCGTCACATGCGAACGGTACCGCGATGGATACCACACCGTCGATTCGGTGACCGCCACCACCACGCTCGCCTCGCGCGCCTGTCTCGCGGGGGCGAAGATTTTCAACTGCACCACCGTGGAGGATGTGGAGGTGCGTGAGACGGAGGGTTCCCCGCGGGTGACCGGCCTGGTGATCAATTCGAGCGCCGTGGAAATCGCGGGCCTCCATGTGGACCCCCTCGTGGTCCATGCGAAGTATGTCATCGAATCCACCGGCCATGCCCTGGAGCTTCTGCACACCCTGGTGGACAAAAACGCGGTCCGCCTGGCAACACCCTCCGGCGGGGTCGAAGGCGAACGCTCCATGTGGGCCGACGCCGCCGAGATCACAACGGTCGAGAACACCCGTGAGGTGTTTCCCGGCGTATTCGTCGCGGGCATGGCGGCGAACGCGTGCTTCGGTTCCTACCGCATGGGGCCCGTCTTCGGCGGCATGCTCCTGTCGGGTGAAAAGGCGGCCCGTGAGATCGGGGCAATGCTTGACGGGACCGGGGGATGAGTTTTGAGGTTTTTCGTGGGAAGAAATGGGCGAATCGGATATTCTGAAATCCGGGTATCCAGTTCGGCAAGCAACACATGATTCAGCCGTTTTCCCTGCAAAGCCCCCTTCCGTCACTCCGCGCCGCCTTCCCCCGAGGCGGGAGAAGGAAAGGCGCCACGGGCCGGGTACCCTCTCTCCCTTAAGGGGGAGAGGGCCGGGGAGAGGGGGCCGATTAAAACCAGAGATTTCCGCCTGAAATGCCCGGTTTCAGGCCCGGTCATAACAATGGAACCCTCAAAAAAATTGAGACTGCATGATACACGTACCCTGGCAATCCCCCATAAACCCATCGGATAATTCACATAAGCTATTATAAAGTATGGTATTATATCCAAAA
>CAYNWJ010000140.1:560-9152 GCA_964400815.1 uncultured bacterium | reverse complement strand
ACGCCGGGGAGCTGGACGAACTCGTTCCCGCCTATGCGGTGAGCGTCCACAAGAGTCAGGGAAGCGAATTCCGCTGCGTCGTCGCCCCCGTCACCACCCAGCATTTCATCATGCTCAAGCGCAATCTCCTCTATACGGCGGTCACCCGGGCCCGTGACATGGCGGTTCTCGTGGGCGACTACAAGGCCCTTGCCATCGCCGTCAAGAACGATCAGGTGAGCGAACGCATGACCAGCCTGCGGGAGCGGCTGGTGCGCGAGTTCGGTACGGCCTGAATTCCTCACCGTCATGCTCCGATCCCGATTCCCCACGGATTTCATTCACACGTGCCACCTGTGAAGAGTGTGCCGCCGCATATTCCCCGATGGAACAAAGGTGCTGTGTTTCAGTTCAAGTGGAAGGGGGGCGCACATCAGCGAAAGAAGGTGGTCACATGATATCCCGTTGTAAGATTTTGTTTTTGATAAGCGCTCTGATTGCAACCGGCTGCGGACGCTCAGACAGTCTGGGGCCGGAGAGGGAAGAAGGTTCGGATGCCGTGGAAACAGGCGCGGAAACTGATGACGAATACGTGGACCCCCGTTCGGGATGGCTTGTTCCCGTCGCGGAGGTGTATGACGGGGGCGTGGGACGTGACGGTATTCCGGCGATTACTGATCCCGATATGCTGAGCGCATCGTCAGGTGACTCCTGGCTCGATGGTGAGGATATCGTCTATGGCATCGTAACCGAAGACGCTGCACAAGCATATCCGCAGCGTATACTCGACTGGCACGAAATAATCAACCACGGTTCCGGCGATCTTGCATTCGCGCTGACATATTGCCCTCTCACCGGTTCTGCAGTCGGCATGAAACGCACCGTGGACGGCCGCACGACGACATTCGGCGTTTCCGGTCTTTTGTACAACTCCAATCTCATCGCCTATGACAGACTGACCGAGAGCTACTGGTCCCAGATGCAGCTTCGGTGCATCACCGGCCCGAACATGGGCGATGCGGTCTCATTCGTTCAGGTGGTCGAAACGAGGTGGGATGTCTGGAAAGCCATGTATCCGGAAACCCGGGTCATGTCGGACATCACCGGATTCGCCCGTCCCTATGCAGATTATCCATACGAGGACTATAAAACCTCATCCGCCTTGAAGTTTCCCGTCGCACATCACGATTCGCGTTTCTTTGCCAAGGACCGAGTTCACGGTGTTCTGGTCGCAGGCGAAGCGGTGATATTTCCCCTGATTAAGTTTCCCGAATCACCGATGGCATATAATCACCTGGTTTCAGGGCTGCCTGTCGTTACCGCGGGGAGCGGTGACTCAGGCATCGCTGTTTCGTTCGCAAGAAGACTTCATGACGGGACAATCCTGACCTTTACCGGCGTCGAAGACATGCTTCCGGTCATCATGGCCGACGATCAAAGCGGTTCTCGCTGGGACATAACGGGACGATGTGTATCGGGATCATACGAGGGAAGCCGGCTCGAACCTGTAACGGCGTTCAATGCATACTGGTTCGCATGGGCCGCGTTCCATGACGACCTGGCCGTCCATGACATGTGACATGCGCGTTCCGGCCAACACACGAAGGCAGGCGTCGATGGCAGCATACTGCGGCATATTCCGTGAAAAGCCGGAGGCTTTTTCACCCGTGTTGGTGTGCCTGAAACGCGGAAACGATCCTTCATCACCAGTTCTTGTATCCGATATTCTCCGCGGCCCCGGGACCGACACGTTCTTCCAGTTGTTTGATGTAGAGGCTCGGAGGATCGACGCGTCTGTCCCATGATTCGATGCGGCCGTTTTCCTTCTGGAGGTCCTGGTAGGCAGTATTGAAGACCGTCGCATGAATACCGATGTGTCCAAAGGCATAATTCTGCGCCGTGGGCGGCTTTTGCACGAGGAAGGGACCCTCGCAGTTCCAGAACACGCAGTTCGCGCCCGCCCATCCGATGGAAATGTCCTTCCAGAAGCGCGCCGTGAGGGGAGCTTTGACATTGTCGTAGAGCGCGCCGGTGACATAATGATTGTGGGGCTCGCTGCTTGAGAATGGTCGGGTGACCGAGCAGTTCAGAAAAACATTGGGGCCGCACGCCCGGTGTCCGAGCAGGACGAAGGAATGACGTCCCTGGTCGGAGGTACATCGCTGGACGAGTGTCAGCTGTCCCGACACCTGATAGGTGAACCTGCGGCCTCCCCAGCGTTTCGAAACCGGAGCGAGGGATGCGCAGTCCTGTACGGTCACCGATGTCGCGCCCGCCCCGACACTGACCAGGGCGTTGGCGAAATGAAGGGCGGTCACATTCCGCACCCACGCGTCCCGGGCGTTGTCGATGCTGATGAAATTCCAATAATGATCCTCGTCGCCGTAGTATTCCTCACCGTGGTAGGGGTGGCGGTCTATGTTGCCGTGTTCGGTGGTTCTCTCGGCGGGATCGTATGCGGATTCGCCGCGGATGTTTTCGACACCGTTGCGAATGATACGCCTGTCCCGATATATCACCACCTCGCCGCCGCCCCATCTTGAATCGATCGCACACACGATGGGCGCGTCGATCGTGATGCTGTCACCCGAAACATCGGTTATCGTGCGGTCGTACGGAATGGAGAACGGTTCCCAGCGCCATCGTTCGTTCTCCAGGTCCATGCCGATCTCTTCGATCCACGAGGCATTGCCGTGCCTGATAACGAGCACGGTGTCGCCCACACGCAGCCCTGCTCCTTTCTCCACCCTGAAACTCCGTGCGCCGACCGGTACGAATTCATCGACAATCCGTATGGATGTCCCGGTTTTCCCCCTGTCCGCCGTACCGCGTATTTCGATGAGATTGGCGGTGTTGCGGTTTTTGTAGCCGCCCTCGAAAACACCGTGACCCACAAGGATGGTCCCCGTATCTCCCCGGCCCTCGCCTCTCAGGATCACACCCCCCGTTTCGATGACGAGAGGCGCATACAGATGATACCTGCCGGCCTTGAGAAGAACCGCACCCCTGAAACCATTATCGTCCGGGGGAAGAGCGGACACCCTGTCCAATGCCTCTTGAATGACCGGCGCTGAATCTCCGCTGACAGGCCAGACCGTCTCGCGCGCGGGAACATACGGTATTGGAACACCGCCGCCGCCATAACCCGCGTGGGAAAAGTCGGGAATGACCGCTCCGGTCTTGTCGGGAACATACATCAGCTTTCCCCGTGTGTCGGGGTAAACGAGCGAAACGTGGTTCGGGGTTTCGTCCGTACGTGAGGTTCTGATGCCGCACGCGAGACAACAAAGGAGCGTCACGGCTGTAGCAATGTCTCGATTCATCGGCAGGCCTCCGAAATATCCGCACCGCTGATTCCGTGCGCGACTGGTGTAGACGCAAATGACAGGGAATGGGCGTAAAGTAGTATGCATCCTGAAATCTGAGAATGACAAGAAAAAACCCCGGCCGTGTCTGACCGGGGTTCGATGCTCGAACTTGCGGAAGGAATCTATTCCTTTCCTTTCTGTTCCTTGGCTTTCCTGATGGCGGCGTTGATCTTTTTCTTGGCGCGTTTTTCCCGCCTGTGGCGCCTGCGTCGAAGTTCGGACTTTCTTGCGTGTTTGTTGCTCATTTGATGCTCCTCGCTGTCGTTTGTGTATGCTTGCAACCCATACATGCAGTATAAACAATTTCTTCCGGCGTGTCAAGTTTCATGTTGCCCCGGCAATCCCCCGTTTTACTGCAAACACATTTTCTTCGGCGGTTTTCAATCGCCGAACCGCGATTACAATCGTGTCAATCCTGTAATCCCGTTAATCATGGTTCAGACCATGTGTGTTTTCGGGAATGCCGGAAGAGGGCGCCGGTCTCACCGGGGAATGGTGTGATCAACGCCGTGATTCATCAGAAATGACTCCAGCTCATCGTTCCCGGGAAGGGCCGTGCGACCGCCATGAGCCCGGCAGTTGAGGGCGCCCACGGCGGAGGAGAGTTCCAGCGCACGCTCCAGCGGAACGTTGCGGGAGAGAAAATGGCAGAACGCCCCATGGAAAGCATCGCCGGCGCCGGTGGAATCGACACATTCGATGTGGAACACGGGAAAACGACGGATGCGTCCATCGCAGAGCCAGTACCCTCCGCGTCCTCCTTCGGTCACCACGGGTGTTCCCGCCTGTATTTCACGAAGCGCGCGCAGAATGGTTTCGGGTTCCGATTCACCGGTCAGTTCCCGGGCAAAGAAGTCGGGGAGTATGCAATAGTCCAGGAACGGGAACAGGCTTTCAATGTCTTCATAGGCGCGCTTGAAATCGGCGACAACGGGAATGGATCGTTCGCGCGCATACGCCGCCGCTCTTCGCGCCGCTTCCAGCCAGTAGCCGTCGACGAGAAGGACCTCGGCGCCATGGAGCAGTGTTTCGTCCATTGCGCGTTCGTCTTCGAACACGCCCTTGACACGCTCAGAATAGAACTGCTTTTCGCCCCCGGCCCGGTCTACCATCACGATAGAGACCGTTGAGCGCCTTCCGGGGATGCGGAGAACACCGTCCGTGTTCACCCCGAACCTGTGCAGTCCCTCAAGTATGAAATCTCCGTTCAGGTCGTCGCCGATACGGGTGAAGAGGGTGGCGGAGGACCCGAGCTTTGACGCCGCGCACAGAGCGGTGGCCGCCATGCCGCCGCCCTCGATGATGTATGCATCGGCGTGATACGAGCCCGGCCCGCTCTTGAAACCGTCGAGCAGCATGATATGGTCGACCACCGCGATACCCACTGCCGCAATCATGTGAACCGCCAGGTCAGTGTTCGTGATGCGTTCCGAGTAGTGACGAAAATGCATTATTGGTGTTTCGGTTGAAAATATGGACGTTCAATCTAACGGTCACGGCATGTTTTTTGCAAGTTCAAAAATGACGGATGCTGGAACGAACTACGGCGAACCATACGGCGCATGTCACCGCCGTCCATATGGAGGAACCATCCATCGAAAGGAGTGGAAACCTGTGATGACGGCATGGGGGAGCTGGTGACCGGAGAGTCGGGTGGTGAAATAAAATATACTTAAATAGGGCGGAAATTTGTATTAAAATGAAAAAATTGTTTCATTTTGTTACATTCGTCACATCTCGTTTCGCCGTATGGAGGTATCTTTTCGGGAAACATCACATGGAGAATACCGACATGAACACACGAAACGAACATGGCTTCACCCTCGTGGAAGTGCTGATCGTCGGAATCATCGTCACGATTCTGGCCGCGGTCGCACTCCCGCGGATGAATTTCATGTTCAGCAAGAACAAGCTCAGGACCAGCACCAATTCCGTTTCGTCCTCGATGTATCTCGCGCGTATGAAGGCAGTGAACGACGGCATCGATTTCGGAGTTCAGTTCCTCAGTACGGGTGACATAATGATGATCCAGGACCCGAACGGAACTCCGGTCGTCGCGGGGCCGAACAGCCGTATCGAGGATGACGTCTTTTTCGCCGACACCAATTTCCTCAACAGCACGGCGGTTTTCACATCGTTCGGCCAGCTGGACAAGACCTGTCTTCCGGAGGGTGAACTGACGGGATGGGTCGTTCTCGTCAGCGCCGACGGGGACTCCACGCAGGTCGAAGTCGCCTATGTCACGGGAAGAATCAGGGAGACGAACCTATGAGAATCCATTCCGAAAAGGGCTTCACGCTGATCGAAATCGTGATGGCGTCCCTCATTCTCGTTCTCGGCATGACCATCATCAGTTCGATCATTTCCAATGTCACGCGGAAGAATTTCTACAGCCACCGGCACACCCAGGCGGTCATCCTGGCCCAGAACAAGATCGAGGAGCTGATAAACGACGGCTACGAGCATCCCAATCTGGCCGAGGGTGTCTATGAAAACTCCCTGAATCCGGTCAATTCCACCGCTGATTCCAGCGGTATTTTCTACCAGTACTGGGAGATCGAGGATCTTCATCCCATACCCCGTTCCAAGCAGATCACCTCCTGGATCGAGTGGGAGGGAACGAACGGGGAGTTGCAATCCATATCGCTCTCGTCGGTGAGCATCGACCAGAGCAATTGACGGGACCCTGGAAAGCGTTGGTTGTTTCCGGCAGACGGCGTGTGCCATCATGAAAGGAAAATACACTATGAAACTGTTTCGGGCTTGCTTCCGTGCCATACGGGCTCCATTGCGGCATTCCCGTGGCGAGCGGGGACTGACCCTCGTGGAGCTCATGGCGGCGATGGCGCTGGCGGGCGTGCTGCTGACCATCATGTTCAGGGTGTTCGTCGACCAGTCCCAGAGCTTCATCGAGAACCGCCTCACATCGGAGATGCAGCAGGAGCTCCGCTGGGCCATGCAGTTCATTTCCGACAGGGTCAAGCTCTCCGGGAACGGTGTCCCGCCCACCTGCGGGTGGCCGGTCATCGAGAATATCGACGGGGTGGACGGCGCCCCCGATTCCCTGAGCATTCTCGGCAGTTTCAAATCACTGGTGATAACCACGACGCAAACGATGGGGAACGAGGGTTCCCAGGTAAAGGTGGACAATTCAGACGGGATCGAGGTGGGCGATCTCTGTGTCATCTCCGACGGCACCTGGCAGGAGGTGTTCATGGTGACCAATATCAACTCTCTCCATCTCTGGCATGACAAGGCCGAGCCCTGGAACGATGACAACAAGCTCGACCACCGCTACAAGGAAAACAGCTCGGTGACCGTGGTGACCTACTACAACTTTTTCGTGGAGGAGCTCGAGGACGGCACGAAGAACCTCATGGTCCAGACACAGGCATACGAGCCCCAGATCATCATCGGTGATGTCGAGGACTTCCAGGTGCGCTTCAAGATGGCCAACGGCGACTGGATCAACGATCCCTATCCGGAGGAGATCATCGACATCCGCATGATCGAGCTGACCATCAACTCACGCTCTCCGGAGCCCATACGCGGCTATATCGATCCCATCTACAACGACCCCTACAAGCGCATCGAGCTCAAGAGCGTCGTGATACCCAAGAACATCACCATTCTCTGAGCGTCATCATGCACGGAACCCGAAAAAACAGGGAACACGATATGTATATCCATCGAACATGCCGGCGTCACGACACCTCGGAACGGGGAGCCGCGATGTTGTTCATGCTGGTGATCATGATGACCCTGACCGTACTCGGTATCGGGGTCATCATCAGCACCTCCACGAACCTGGCGCTTTCGAGAAACTACGAAGTCGCGACACAGGCGCTGAACATGTCCGAGATCGGCGCGAAGGTCGCCTATCGCGAATTCATCAATGCCGGTTATCTCCAGACGACCCACACGGAGGACGCGGCGGAAACACAGGGCAGCGAGGAATACCTGCCGACCGAACTTTCAAACTATTACATCGACGAGGACGGTTATATCGCATGGGAATGGGACGATTCCCAGCCCTATGATCCCATGTTCGACACCTCCCAGCCCCACGGTTTCCGGTTCAGGGTGTATTACACAACCGACAACGCCTGGGTGATCGAATCGGAGGGGTGGTACGGGACCATCACACGAAGGACGCGCGCAAAGGGCGAGATAGAGGCCATGTTCCAGTTCTCGTATTTCGCGTCCCGCGACCTGGGCGAATTCGTCAGGGGCGCGGCACAGGAAATACGCGGCAAGGTGCATGCCAACGGCACCATGTTCGTCAGGCCGACCGGTTCGGACCTTTATGTGAACACCGATTCCTTCACCTCGACCGGCCCCGTTATCCGCAGCCGCGATGCCTGGGGGCGTCCCGACACCAGCGGCCGCTGTTTCATCACCAAGGATTACCAGGATTCGGGCACGTGGGTCGAGATCGATCCGGGGTCTCCACGCGGTTCGGAAGGTGTCGCCTTCGACTCCCTTCATCCCAACTGGACCGACAAGACGCTCGGCGCACGGAGCAAATGGGGCGGCGTGGTCCGGGATTATGTTCCCTTTAAGTCTCCTCCGCCCGTTCAGGGACTCGATCCCGGTGAGTTCTACAACCAGCTCGCAGACGATGACGGTCTCGTGGTCGATCAGAACACCCACGCCTTCGAGTGGTGCGATCAGGTCAATCTCTACAACTTCAACGAAATGCGCTACCAGACCGTGTGGGATATCGACATCGCAAAGCTCATGAGCATGTCATATGTGGATTCCGTGGACTTCACCGAGGCGGCCGGACAGACCATCTATGTGAACGGCAACCACGCCGCCCGTCTGGCGGTCAACGATGTGATCGAGATCGTAAATTCGGCCACGCCGACCTTCAACGCCCAGTATACCGTGAGCGCTGTATCCGATGTCGGCGACAGCACGCGCATCGATGTGAGCGAGGCGGTGGACGATGGTGTCACCGATGGTATCGCATATCTGATCGGTGCGGGAGACTGGCCGAACAACAATCTCATCTATTGCACGGTGCCCGTTCGGGTTTCGAACGCTTCAGAACTCCAGAACAGGCTCATGCTCGCCAGCTGCCGCACTGTCTACACCAAGGGTGATTTCAACACCGTCAACAAAAAAGGCGCCGCCATCATGACCAGGCACCGTATCTATCACCTGAGCGGCAACTGGAGCGATTCATACGGGCCATCGACGAGCCTCAACAGCCGCAACGCCACCGATACCAGAATCAACG
>CAYNWJ010000140.1:0-550 GCA_964400815.1 uncultured bacterium | reverse complement strand
CTCCCACGGTGGACGAATACAACTGGTGCGACCGGGACGGAAACAACCGCTATGATTACAACAACGGCATCATGTATTCACCGGAATCCCCTAAAACGGCCGCCGGCTATCATGACCCATACAACTCGGGCAACCCCTGGGCGAACTGCGACGACCTGATCGAGAACTGGAGCGGGGATACGCTTACCAAGTTCGGTTCCGTGGTCCACCTGGGAACAACGTATGACATCATGTGCCCGAACCTGGACAATTCCGCCATAACCGACGATCAGCTCGCGTGGATACGGCAGACAGGCTATCGGCCTCCCACGCGAAACTATCTGTACGATCCCGACTTGGCCACACCGGGGGGGCAGCCCCCCTTCACTCCCCTCATCGGGTCTATAACATCTTGGGGCCCCTATTGACGGATATTCATGAACGAAAGCTGTAGAGCTGCCTCGACCGGCGGTGTCCGAACGCGGACATCGCCGGTTTCGGTATGGAGGAAACCGTTTATATATCGTGTCCGCCGAGGAACACGAACCGGCAATCCGATGGATGATTGACC
>CAYNWJ010000139.1:0-9189 GCA_964400815.1 uncultured bacterium | reverse complement strand
GGTTCGGTCGGAGACGGTCCTTCGGGATGCCGATCTCGCGGAAGGCCTTGCGGACGACGGCCAGCTGATCGTCACGGTCGTAGATGGTGAAGTCCCGCCGGTAGCCCCATCGCTCGGCCTCACGGCGGAGAATACGCACGCAGATACCGTGGAAGGTCCCGATCCACAGGCCCTGGGCGGGAATGCCCAGGAGAGTTTCGACCCGTTCGGCCATTTCACGCGCCGCCTTGTTGGTGAAGGTCACCGCCAGGATGCGCCAGGGTTTTTCGCCGCGGGACACGAGGTGGGCGATCTTGTGGGTGAGGGCGCGGGTCTTTCCGCTTCCCGCCCCGGCGAGCACGAGGGTGGGGCCGCCGACATGCTCGACCGCCTCCCTCTGGGGCGGATTCAGTGTTGAGAGATCGAGATCGGGTGGCAGGGCCTGCTCCTTTCGGCTGGATGGGTTCTTGTCATGTTCAGGTGGTTGCAAGATACGAAAATTCAGCGGGCGGGGAAAGGGGGACATCACGAAGTGACAGGGGATGAGTGGCGCCTTTGAGAGGCTCCCTGCAAAGAGACCCCCCTCGGAATTCGTCCTGTCCCCCGCCTTGAGGGTGGGACGAGGAGACTGCGGGAGTCCGGTTACCTCGCCAGAGGCCGGAGGGGTCTGCATTTTGGCAGCCCCTGCATCATGGATTCCTCCCTCTTTTACGGCGGGAGAGGGGGACGTCACGAAGTGACAGGGGGTGAGTGTTGACATCTCATGATGCCCCCATGACTCCCCGTTTTCACGCGGAACGCCGTTTCCGCCCGCCGCTCGTCAGCCGCACCACGACTCCGAGGCCGGCCAGCACGCCCGCGGCAGTCAGGTTCAGGGCGAACCAGCCCGACTCGGGATAGCGCAGCCGTACGGCAACCGCCACCCCCGCCATGAGCCCTCCCATGATCATGAGCGCGACACCCACCATGGGGAAGGGCGATTCTGCATCCACCCCTCCTTCGGTGACATAGGGAGTACGAAGGAGTTCGAAGAAGGCGTCAGCTCTGTCGCTTTCTTCGGATGAGACCATACCGGTACGATTGCCGATCCACATGGCCGCGATGGTTACGGCGAAATTGACGAGGATGGATGTGACCGTCCAGCCCTGGTTGAGCCAGTAGTTGAGGCGGGGGTTCGAGACGAAGGAATCCCCCCAGGCTGCGACGAGCAGGATATTGAGCACCAGGAGTGTGGCGCCCGAGATGAATCCGGCGACGATCCCCGCCAGCGCCCCGCGCGAATTGAGCCGCCGGACAAGGATGCCGCCCAGGAGCGGGGTCATGATGGCGGGGGCGAAGGCGGTGTAGGCCTTCATCATGATGTCGAAGAGGTTCATGCCCTGAACATACTGGAGGCCGACAGCAATGAGGGTGGTGAGAACGCCCATGATAACGGCGTTCAGGCGCGCAATCCCGACATAGTGTGTTTCCGTGGCGCCGGGACGGACCACGCGGGCGTAGAAGTCGTTGGTGAGCACGGCGGAGAGCATGGTGTACTCGTTGGAGAGGGTGGACAGGGTGGCGGAGAAGATGGCGGCGATCATCACCCCCATCATGCCCACGGGGAGCACGGTGAGGCTCATGTAGGCATAGGAGAAACGTGCGTTCTCGAGATCGGGAAAGACCACCCGCGAGAACATGGGGGGCAGAAAGAAGATGAGAGAACTCAGGAAGGTCCAGGCCATGACGGCATAGATGAGCTTGCGGGCGTCCTTTTCGCTCCTGACGCAGTTGTATTTCTGGATCATGGTCCAGCCGGCGTTGTAGGTGAAAATGAACAGGACGATGTAGACGAGTATCTGGTAGAGATCGTAGGGCGGCTGGAGAAACTCGGTGAACTCCGCCGGCATGCGGTCGAAGAATGATCCGAACCCGCCCACCTCGCGCACCGACAGGGGCAGCACCATGAACACCGCCAGCGCCAGGATCACGAACTGCACGAAGTCGGTGACGATCACCGACCACTGACCCCCGAGAAAGGAATATACCAGCCCGATCATGCCGGTCATCCAGATCACCCGTGTCATGGTGAGGGCCTCGGCGGCCAGGGCGGCGGAAAGGAACACGGCGGTGGCGTAGATGCGGATGGCGTTGTCCGCCACGCGCAGCGGGATACCCGTCCACACGAAGACCTGGCCGAGGGTTGCGTTGAAGCGTGTCTCGATGAAGCCGATGGGGCTCATCTGCCGGGCGCGCCGCCATCGCCGGACGAAGACCAGCGCCGCCACGAGCATGGAGGGAAGGCCCGTGTTGTACAGTACCAGCGCCGTGAGACCGTACTTGTACCCCAGTTCGGAATAGGTGACGAAGGCCAGCGACGAGAAGGTGGCCATCCAGAAGGATATCGCCGCCAGCCACCAGGGAAGATTGGCCCCGGCGGTGAAATAGTCCTTCGTCCCGCGGCTGAAACGGGCCACGAACGACCCGATGAGAATGATGATGAGGAAATAACCCGCGATGACACCGAAATCGATGCCGTGCAGATGCTTGACACCTTCCATGCGCGCTCCGTTCCCCTGGCGGCCCCGTGCATCATGCACCGGCCGGATGTGTGACGCCGGATAATTACGGGACCCCGTGTCTGCGAAATTCCCTTACACGACCGCGCGTCCGGTCCCCATCCCCTTCGCGAAGGCCACGAACCGTTCGAGCTTCTCCGGCGGCGTGTCGGGAGTGACCGGACTCCCGGCGCTCACGATGAACCGTCCACCGTCCACCGCCGACGAAAGCTGATGGCGGAGGCATCGGCGCCATGCGCGCTCGTCACCCCGCTCGATGTCGGCGTACACATCGACATTGCCCAGAAGGCACATCCGCCCGCCAACCGCCTTCCTGATTTCCACCGGATCGACGATGAACGTTTTTCTCGACTCCTCGAAGGCCAGGCAATCGGGACTCATATCGAGGATGTGGGGGATGCGCGGCATGACATCCCCGGTGAGGTAATAGATGCTGTACATGCCCAGGTCGCGGACCTTTTCGATGATCGCGGCGTTGGCCCGGAAAAAGAAGGTCTCATAGTCCTCGCGCGCGATGAGGTCCCCCGCCACGAAGCAGTCCTCCAGCCACACGGTATGGATGCCAACCGACGCCTGTGCCTCGAGCAGGTTCATGATCGACGCCGTGGAATGTTCGACCAGCGCATGGACCAGGTCCGGTTCCAGGCGGAGGGCGGTCATCATGTCATAGACGCCGAGGTGGAAATAGTTCAGATTTCCGGGAAGGCTCGCACCGCTCACCAGCGGAACATCGGCGCCAAATTCCCGAGCCAGGATACGGGCCGGTTCCAGGGCCCCGGTGGCGAGAATCCCGTCCGGGGTCATGACCGGGGGAAGCTTGGCGAGTTCGGCGGGGTCTGCGGAGTTCACGAGGCGTTCGGTGACGGGAGGCTCGGCGGGCTTCACAGCCGGTGCGGGGAACGTTTCGCCCGTGCGGGTGTCGCCGACATGGAGGATACCGTCCACCGTCTCGAGCACATTGTGCCGGGTCTTCACCGCCGTGCCGACACCGCCGATGGGGAGCCAGTCCAGACCGAACCGGTCCACCGCCATGCGGTAAATCGCCGCCTTTTCTTCAGGGGAGCCGTACATACGGTGCGCCCAGGAGAGGTCCCCGGCTGTCATTTCACCCACGACCTCGTCGAGATACAGATGAAAATAGGGCAGCACCACGGGCGGACGGTCGGGATGCCGTCCCCCGATGGCCCGTTCGAGGCGTTCACGCGCTGTCATGGGAACTCCCGGATGGGGTGGACTGTGTGTCTGCGATGCCATGCAGTATCCGGTTATCCGGTTCAGCAAGCAACGCATGATTCAGGGCCGGCAAACGATTTCATAACTCCTCCGTCACTGACGTGACACCTCCCCTGACAGGGGAGGCGGGTACGGCGAACGTCGATGGTCATGTGTCCCCCTGTGAGGGGGACGAGGACGAAGTCCGGAGGGGGTTGTCATGGCGAATGGCGGCATGCTTGTGTAACGTGATAGCCGGCTTATATAGTGTATGCTTCCACGGCGCGGGGGGCAAGAAAAAAACGGGGGCAGAATCTCACCCCCGTCCGGTCGATTTCATATCCTTTCGTTCCGCATCACTTCCTCCGGTCGTTGATCCAGTTGCAGAGGATGGTCACGCCCTCGACGAGACGGTCGGTGCCGGTGGCGAAACAGATGCGGATGAAGGATTTCGTGGTATCGCCGAAGGTCGCCCCCGGGGCAACCGCCACCTTCTTTTCCCTGAGGAGCTCGAGGGCGAAGTCGTCCGAGTCCATGCCCGTGGACGAGATATCGATGAGGATATAGAACGCGCCCTGGGGCGTGTAGAGATAGAGATCGTTCTCGCGGAGAATGTTCACCACGGCGTCACGTCGTTTCCGATAGATGCGGACCATGTGATGCACCGGCTCCTGGGGACCTTCGAGGGCGGCAAGACAGGCCTTCTGGGAGATGCCCGAGGCGCATGAGACGAAGGGTTCCTGAAGCTTGGTGATGAGCGCGGCCATGTTCTCCTCGCAGACCACGTATCCCACGCGCATGCCGGTGACACAGTAAGTTTTGGAGAAGCCGAACACCGAGGCGATCCTCCCGTCCTCGTTGTACATGCCGGACGAGGTGTGGACGATGTCGAACACGATGTCCTCATAGACCTCGTCGGAAAGCAGGAAGATGTCGTGACGCCGGGCGAATTCGGCCAGACGCTCCATGGTTTCCGCGGGAAAGACCGCGCCGGTGGGATTGCCGGGCGTTGTGGTCATGAGCACTTTCGTCTTCGGCGAGACCTTTCGCTCGAGATCGTCGAAGTCCACCTGGAATCCCCGCTCGGGCGAGAGATCGTACCGCACGCCCTTCGCGCCGATACAGGTCATCTGCATCATGTAGTTGGGCCAGCCGGGATCGGGAATGAGCACCTCTTCACCGGGCTCGACCAGCGCAAGAAGCGTCGTCGCCACACTGGTCACCGCGCCGGGAGAGACGACCACGTTCTTCGGCTCCGCGGGAAAACCGTTCTTCTGGCTCACTTTACGGGCGATGGCCTCCCTGAGCTCCGGTATGCCCGCGCCGGGCGTATACCGTGTGAAACCGTCCATCGCCGCCTTCGCCGCCGCTTCGAGTATATGTTCCGGGGTCCTGAAATCGGGCTGCCCCACCTCCAGATGAATGCAGTCCTCCACATCCTGGCTCAGCACCATGATCTTACGGATGCCGGAAGACGGCATCGAATTCGTCAACCTGTTCAGCTCCGCCATCGATCCACCCAAATAAGTGTATGTTGAATATTTACGGGAACATAAAGACCAAAATCCGGCCTGCCCCGCCCACCGGAATCACAAGCTGTAAATATACGAAAAACCGGGGCCGCAAGTCAAGGGTGCATGCCCGCCGATTCACCGCCATGCAAAGAACCGCAGCGGGGTTACGGAAAAAACATGCGGCCTTTTCGGTGTAAATCGTAAAAAACGGGCGGAGAGAATGCGGTTCCGGTATTCAGTGCATGGGCATGCTTCGATTTTCAGTAAATCGACACTATTTTCGTGGCGTGCGGTTCTGATCATGAATCCTTTCCCCCGGCGCCGATGAAAGAATGATGATTGACCGTCCA
Source organism: uncultured bacterium (assembly GCA_964400815.1). Classification (GTDB taxonomy): domain Bacteria; phylum Latescibacterota; class Latescibacteria; order Latescibacterales; family Latescibacteraceae. Next base: position 3,576 of record CAYNWJ010000139.1, on the reverse strand, counting down.
CCGTTTGAACCATGATTATTGGGATGAAAGGATTGACCGGATTGAAATCCCGGCTCAGCAATTGAAAACCGGCGAAATACCTGTGTTTGCCGGAACATGGGTAATTACCAGCCCGAACACCGTGCTTTTCCGGCGAACCGTCGGGATATATACTACCGGCGCTCGCAGTGCCTGCCTCCCCTGTCAGGGGAGACATGTACGGCAGGCGGCGGTGCTTTTCGCTCCCATCCTGTGGGGGATGATACGGTCGAAGGCAGCGGGAGAACGGTTCGCGCAGGGCGGTGCTCCTGAACAACAACAACCACGCCTGCACCGCATGGCCGACCGTGGCATTCGACGTTCCCGCCGGCAGGGTCTGCACGCGGCGCAGCGAACGCGGGGAGCCGCTCATCCCTTCTCGAACAGCACATGGGTCCGCACCTCGTGACCCAGCCGTTCGAGAAGCAGCTTCCGTGAACCTGCTCCGGGGACAAGCGCGACAATATCGTCGCTGTCAATATTCGATATATCAAGACATCCGGCGAGCCTCCACTCCCTTTCGTCGCGCCAATCAGTCCGGGTGCCCGGCGCATGCTGAAACATCCTGCGCTCCGGGTCAGGCGAGAAGGAATCGCCATCGACATACTCGACCGGCCGCGCTCCCATCTCTTCGAGAACCTGTTTCCTGATCGCGATGCCGAAGGGTTCGAAACTGAACCGCACGAAGCGTTTCCGCCAGCGCATGAGCCTGAACGCTTCGTTCATGGGCAGCGCGGTGAAGGAGACGGCCCGCCGGTCTGCCGGAAGCCGCCAGAGCGATCCCGCGATGCGGCGGACCTGCAGAATATGCAGGAGCGTCTCGAAGGCGCTCCTCACATAGATGTCCGGCCGTGCGAAGAGATCGTGGTAGAAATCGCGGGGAGTCTCGTCCGGCCAGGGACCTGCGGAGGCCCGTGTCCAGTGGACGAGCCAGTCGCCCCCGGGCGGCCGTGATGGGGTGAGTCGCGAATAGTCGGGTGGACGGGGATGAGAGACAGTCTCCCGGGGAATCCTGAAGGTGTCGCGGATGTCCAGGCGGGTGGAGAATTCCTTGAGCAGGGAGTCCAGCCTGCCGCCGGGCCTGATCGAGACAGGAAGCACCAGGTCGGCGTGTTCGAGGACGATTCTGTCGCGAAGCCGCCAGCCGGCCTTGGGATGACGGTCGTCGGTGCGGGAAAGGAACACGGGGCTGACCTTTCGCTCGTCGAGCCCGAACCCGCGGCAGGTCCTGTGATACAGACGCGCCCCCTCGACACCATCCGCCGCCTTCACGACATGGACCTGATCGATGCCGTGCTCCCCCGCGAGAAAGGTGACGATATCCCAGGGCGACGGTTCCGTGGAGCAGACAAGGCGCACATCGCGCCCGGCGCAGCGCTGGACAGCCCGGGCCGTCGCCCTGACCCACGGAAACGATCCCCGGGGATATTTTTCATGGGCCGAATTGAGAATGAGCACGTTCATGGGAATTCCGGGTTTTTCAGGTGCGCTTCAAGCACGTGCAGATATGGTCCTGTCATTCCTAGTTGCAAATAATATATTGAAGTTATGCTCTGAAATCATTACATTGTTAAGGGGAGTGGGAAAAAACAGCCATCCTTACGGTTGTTATATACTCACACTGATCACATCACCGGGCGCGCGGCAATGCCCGGACCTTGCAAGGAGGGGGCATGGGCACCAGACGCTCGTTTCTAAAAACCTCGGCAGCCGGCGGCCTGGCTGGTATTCTGGCGTCGGGGCGGGCGCCCGCGTTCGCACAGGACATGAACCTGCTCAAAATCGGCCAGATCGGTCTGGGCGGTCATAATTTCGCACTGAGCTTCCAGAGGCACCGCGAGGAATACAAGGACATCATCCGGGCAAAGCCCTATGGTTTCTGGGACGACTACCCGGGAGTGAACGAACGGTTCGGGAAGAAGAACTTCGAGAAGGTGTTCGACGATCCCGCAGACCTGGCCCGCAACTGCGATGTCGTCTGCGTGGAATACGCCGACTACCGCAAGGTCCTCGAGCTGTCACAGCCGGCGCTCGAAGCCGGTCTGCCGGTGTTCTATGACCGGCCGTTCACCGGATCGATCTATTCGGCGGAACGCATCGTCGAGCTCGCCCGTGAGCATGATGCGCCCATCATGGCATGCTCGTCCCTCGAGCTTCAGCCGGAAATCCCCGAAATCCAGCAGTGGGTGAAGGACAACGGGCCGGTGCGTTCATACGAGTGCTATTGCCCGGAACCCATGTTCCAGTGGATGTTCCCCCACACCATCAATTTCGCCCACGCTGCCATCGGCGGCGGGATCGACACGGCCTATTTCGCCGGTGACTACGTGATCGAAATGGGCAACATCAAGAGCGCGGGGCTCTACTGGTACGACGACGGCCGTGAGCTGGGCGATTCCGTGAGCCTGCTCACCTACAAGCCGCGCGACGGCCAGCCGCCCATCATCGGCATGAACCACATCGGCCCCGGCCCCGGCACCTACAACATCTTCATCTACACGGTGAATGAAAGCAGGAACTTCATCGTGGGCGAACATCTGGACGATCCCAAGATATTTCTGCCCATGTTCCTGACGCTGAACGAGTTTTTCGTTGAGCGCAAACCACCCAGGCCCTATGACGCGATCCTCGAGATGCATCGCGCCCATGTGGCCACGAATGTCTCCCGTCTGACCGGGCGGGCGGTCAGTCTCGACCAGCTCGGCGGGGACGATTCGCTGCCCTGGTCGCCCTCGGTGCGCGACTGGCTGCTCAGGGTGGTTCTCGACTGACCGCCGGGTGATCGTCACACCGGCGCGCCATACAGGAAGACCACGGTACGTACGGGTTACGGTACCACGGTCTTCCGAAAATCGCCGCTTTTCCGGGGCACATGATCCCGGCCCGTGGCCACACGGGCGGACCACGGCTCCGAACGGGAGATTATTGCTTCCGGCGGCATCGAAATAGTGGAGGTTATCAATGACACAGGCAAAAAACGGAGATACCGTTAAAGTTCATTATACGGGCACACTGAATGACGGCACCGAATTCGACAGCTCCCGCGAGGGCGATCCGCTCGAATTCACCCTCGGCGAGAACCAGGTCATCGCCGGCTTCGAGAACGCCGTCATCGGCATGACCCCGCAGGAAAGCAAAACCGTACAGATTCCCAGCGACGACGCCTATGGCCCGCGGCAGGACAACATGGTCGCGGTCGTCGAGCGCAACCAGTTCCCGGACGACATCAGCCTGGAGATCGGCCAGCAGCTCAATCTGCAGCTGGACAACGACAGGACGCTCACGGTCCGTGTCGCCGACATGAGCGATGAAAAGGTCACGCTCGACGGCAACCATCCCCTCGCGGGAGAGGACCTGAACTTCGAGATCGAGCTCGTGGACATCGCCTGAGGCCGTCGCCGCCGTCCCTTCGAACGGGGACGGGAAGGTTCATCATGCCGGCCGAACCTGAACTCACATTTCCCGACCCCCAGCCGGTCATCGCGGCCGGGAACCTCGTTCTCAGACCGTTCACCGCGGAAGACGGCCCCCGTGTGCGCGAACTGGCCGACGACCGTG
>CAYNWJ010000138.1:0-9219 GCA_964400815.1 uncultured bacterium | reverse complement strand
ACGCTCCCCACCACATTGGCGATGCGCTCGAGGGAGAGTTCACGGGCAAGGACGATTCTCCTGACCCCCAATCGGGTATGAAAGCGGACGGCCTCGCTGTTCGCCACCGATGCCTGGGTGGAGAGATGAACGCGAAGCCCCCGTTCGGCCGCTTCTCCGATGACCGCGTGGTCCCAGGCGACGACAGCGTCCACGGCTGCATCGGCGGCGTCGTCGAGCATGCGCCGCATATCGTCCAGCTCATCGTCGAACACCAGCACATTGGTGGCGAGATAGAACCCCGCCCCGGCGTCATGGACCCGCGCGACCGACTGTCGAAGCCCATCGCCGCCGAACGACGCCGCCCCGGCACGCATGTTGAAACCGTCCGCGCCCGCATAGACTGCGTCTGCGCCCGCATTCAGGGCCGCGGCCAGGGATTCGGGACCGCCCGCGGGTGCGACGATCTCGGGGACGTGGGTTTTTTTCGTTCGGGGGCTGTTCATGTTGGTATCCGCGCCATCGAGAAATGCGCAAGAAACTCCTTCCGGGTTTATGATTTCCATACAATATGCACGACGAATCGGCGTCATTCAATCCTTTTCGCCCGGTAATGGTTCATCACGTTCCACAGGGACATGGCGTGCGTCGAATGTCTCCTGCGTCAAAGATGCGAAAGGGGTAAAATAACCTTGACAGAAACATAACATTGCATGTAAACTACAGGATATTTCATGCACGGTGGGAACGTGTGACCACAAAGCTGCTCGCTCATTCCTGATACAAGGTCTGGACGAAACGGAATCGGGAGGTGATAGAACGAACATTCACGAACGCCTTCATTCACATCACTGACATCACCTGGTGGAGGGACACATGGCTAATAACGAAAACCTCAAGCCGTATTACAAGTACCTTGTCTTCATTTTTCTGTTCGGATTCGGTGGTACGGTCTGGGGTGCAATGACCTATTTCCTGGGTATCCCCGTGGCGCTGCTCGACTACCTGGGAGCATCATCGACCAAAATCGGGGCCATTTCCGCAATATTCTGGGGCGGATTCGCCCTGCCGCAGATCTGGGCCGCATTCAAGTCCGAATCCCTGACCATCAAGAAGAATTTCATCGGATGGTCGCTGTTGCTTTCAAGCCTCGGATTCCTCGTCTACGGCATCTTCATCGTCGTGACCGGACTGGCCAACCAGCAGCTCAGCGTCTGGCTGTTCCTCATTCTCTACATCTGGGCGTGCTTCCTGGCCGGTCTCTACATTCCCCCGAACTTCGCCATGCTGTTCAAGATCATCCCGACGGAGCGTCTGGGGCAGCTTCTGGGGATCATGTTCTCGTGCCAGTTCGGCGGCCTGTTCGTATCCGGTTTCGCCATAGGGTGGATCAATTCCCAGTTCCCCGCTCCCATGAATTTCGCCGTGCTGTTCATCGCCACCTTCTTCTTCACCATCATCTCGGCGTTCCTCATCTTTTCCATCAATGAGCCCGAGGGTGAGCCCGGCGAGGGTTCGGAGAGCTTCGGGGCCTACATGGTCAAGTTCATCGACGTGTTCAAGACCGACAGGGAGTTCATCAAGTTCCTGGCCGGAAAGTGGCTCATGGCGGGACACTATATCATGCAGGCCTTCCTGCTCGCCTTCCTGATCAACGAGCGCGGATATGTCCGTGAGGGTTCGGGATGGTTCAGCGCCCTGAACGGCCTCGGGCTGTTCATCGGAGGGTTCACCATCACCAAGATCGCCGACAAGTGGGGGCCCAAGTATCTCCTCATGACATCGCAGATCATCGCCCTCGTGTATACCGCCATAGCATGGTGGGTGCCCGACATCGGAACGACAGCCATCTTCGCGTCCTTCGTCGTCACCGGCCTCGCGCAGATTTCGGACAATGTCGGCTATTCGAACACCTGCATGCTCCTCTGCCCGACCGCGGACAAGACAACCTATGTCGCCGCGACAAACGTCGGTATCATCCTTCCCATGGTCGTGCTGCCCATTATCATGGGCAAGATCATGGACCTGGGAATTTTCGACTACAACGGCACATTCACCGTGGCAATGATCATGATGGTCGCCGCGATCCTCTACATCTGGGCCTTCGTCCGCAATCCGCAGGCCTATGTGGACCTCAAGAATGCCGCCGCCGCGGGAAATCCCTGAAAACAGGCACTCTCGCAGGCATAATTAAAGAAAAGGCGTCCGAACGAACGGGCGCCTTTTCTTGTGATGGTTCTCGGCTGTGTCATCATGATGCGACGTCTCGGGCGGGAACGGGACACCCGACGGAACGGTTACCGCTCAGCTTCCTCCGCGCAGCATGTATTCGAACAGGTCCTTTCCGCCGCTTTCCCGGGGGCTTGCGGGCATGAAATAGATCCACTCGGCATAGTCGGCGATATGGGCCTCGGTCATGTCCCTGTTCACCACGGTGTAGTATTCCAGTGACTGGCGGGGGAGGATGACCGGCCGGTCCCCGCGATGCTTGAGATAGGAGTTGAGGGCCGCCTTCGCCCGTTCGGGCCGGTAATACCGTATCTTGACCAGCTGGACCACGCCGCCGTCAACGTCATAGGAGGCGATCCCCCCCTCGCGGGCGAACTCGAGAAGCAGCACCTCGGCAAGCTCACCGGAGACCCGGTCCCGGAACACGCGCTGCCCCATGAAATAGAGCCCGGAATCCTCCATGCGGCCGTCACGGGGAAGGAAGGAGAGCAGTTCGGGCTTGATGGGCGGGGTTTCTGTGCCGGAAGCGATCTCCCGGGCCAGCGTCTCCGCGCCGTCCATGGCGCCGCCGCCCTTCTTCGATACCGTCACGATCATCTGTCCCGACACGAACTGCACCAGCGTGTCGTTTCGTCTCGCGCCGTCGGCGATCTCCATGGGATACGCGCCGGGGAGGTCGGTAACCGCGAACGCTCCCAGGGCGCCCCTGTACGACGAGAATGTCACCATCTCCGCCGAATACCGTCCGCCGCCCCCGGTGTATTCGGCGGTAAACGTGGAATCGGCCCCGAATTCGATGAAAAAGGGAACATCCCCGGATACAAGGGCGTCGCTGTTAATGACGGAGTTCTGTCCGGAAATGCGTTCCAGCCGGAAGGTTTCGGGCGCATCCAGGGCGTCCCTGGCGTTATGGGATACCATGGCGGCGCAGGAAAACACAACCACGGCGGCGGGGATGAGGAACAGTGATTTCTTCATGGTATGGGCTCCTTTTGCATATTGTAATCCGCGTCGAACAGGAATGATACTCTTGCAATATAATGTTAAACGATTGGAAAGAAAAAATTTTCCGCTTTTTTTTTCTGAAAAATGTCATACATTTGTTAGGAAAGGGTAAACAGGGAGGAGATGAGGCGTATGGCATCATCAGACATCGAACGGCTTAAGAAATCCCTGAAATCCATGGGGCCGAAACATTTTCTCATTCTGGCGGCGATCGTTGCCGGTGTGTACGGGCTCCAGATATTGGGCGGCATGAGCTTTTCGCGGGTCGACCGGACCAGCTATCGCGCGGTGGCCGAGTATTTCGTCACGAACAATGCGACCATCGCCAACAAGATCGGCAAGGTCACCGATTTTTCCGTGCTCGGTTCGGGGGGTTCCTCATCGCCGTCCTATAATGCCTACCGTGTGCGGGGCGAAAACGGCTCCGGCATGGTGCATATGACGATTGTCAGGGAAGATGACGGAAAGTGGTATGTTACGGCCGCCACGCTCAACACCGGCGGTCCGGAACTCGAGATCCCCGTATCGCGCCGCGGTGAAAGCAGGTCGATCAGACCATTCGATTGACCGGATGTTCGCAGGCTGCATGGGACTGGTGAGATGGTGAGCGGATTTTTTGTGCCTGAACAGCCTTCGGGAACCGTGTCGGCTGTTTCATATTCATCGCGGTTTTTCCGATGCGGTACCCACAATGGCTGATCTGTCGACATACATCCGGCTCGACCGGATAGGGGACATCGAGGCGACCACAAAGGACGAGGCTCTCGTGGAGATGTGCGCCATGATCGAGGGCGCGGAGGCCGTCCCGGACTGCGAATCCTTCCTGAACGCTCTCCGCGAACGGGAACGGATCATGTCCACCGGCATCGGCATGGGTGTGGCGGTTCCCCACACGAAGCTGAATTCAGTCAGCGATTTCGTGGTGGCCATCGGCCGCAGCAGGAAGGGCATCGATTTCGAGTCGCTCGACGGTCTTCCGGTCAGGGTGGTGGTGCTCATGGCCGGTCCGGCACGGAAGCGCACCGCGTTCCTTCACCTCATGGCCTCCGTGGGCGCGGTTTTCAACCGTCCTTCCTTCATGGAGCGTTTTCTCGAAGCCCCCACCCACGGGGACATGCACCGTCTCATCCTCGAGGGCTGAGATCGTGACCCGCCCCGATTCCCACACGGCGGCGGAGGGCGCCAACAGAAGACGAACGACAAAAATCAAACGACACCGAAAGCGGGCGGGATATGGGCGACACGAAAGACGGCAAACAGGGCAAGCAGCATCAGGTGCGGATCGAGATCGACAACGACGTGGCGGACGGCGTCTATGCGAATCTCGCGTTCATAGCCAGCAACAACGCCGAGTTCATCGTCGACTTCGCCCGCTATCTTCCCGGGAACACCCGCGGCAAGGTGGTCTCACGCGTGGTCCTGGGCCCCATGCACGCCAAGGGGCTGCTCACCTCGCTGGGCGAGGCTGTCGAGCGATACGAGAAGAAGTTCGGCACCATCAGCCCCGAGCACGGCAACACGAACATCGGCTTCAAGATGAATCCCCCGGAGAAGGCGTGAGCGGGGCCCCTCCATCGGCATTACTCCACGGCAGTTCCTTCCACCAGAAAAAAACACGGCCCTTTCACCGGCCTCTTGTCATGTATAAACAGCAAGAAGCCTCAGCGCCCTGAAGTTATGCGGAACACCGGCGCCTCCCCCCTTTCCCCCATGCGGGAGAGAGAGAAGGCGTCACGTGCCACGTGTTGATGGAGGGTTGCGTGCCGTGTGTCACTTCCCGAAGGGCGCGTCGGCGTGGTTCAGCTTGATCACCGTCGGTTTCCCCTGGGCGCCCAGCTTGTTGACAGCCCTGACGCGGAGGGTGTTGCGTCCCGACTGAAGGAGCCAGGTCCAGCGTTCGCCGGAGAGCTGTTCCCAGCCGGTGTCGTCCACATCGATCTCGTAGTGGCTGAAATTGGGGGTATAGGTCTCGAAGCGGAGGAACAGCCGGTCGTTGCCGAATCCCGATACGGCGTCCACCTTTACGGTGTTCAGGTCGGGCCACATGTCACGGGGGCGGTCTGTGTGGTGCGAATACTGGCGCTTGGGCGGCGTCTGGTCGTCGTACCAGTTCACATAGCCGTCCCAGGGCCACCAGGTGCTGCCGTGGTTGAGGGGCCGTGGATGGGGCTTCTCATACCAGTTGTTCCTCGGCACGAGGCGCATGAAGGCCGCGCAGATGAAGCCGGTGTCCCGCGACGGCTTCTCCTGGGTGAGGGAACCGCGCCTGACGGGAGAGGGCTTGTCCTCGAGGATGGTCTGGTAGTGGGTATAGTCCTTCATCCAGTCGATGGTCTGGCCGGGGAAGTAGTAGTCGAGATACATGCGGTGCATCTCGAGCATGTTCAGGGGCTCGGCGGTTTCGGCGTCGTACTGGTAGGTGTTCTCGTTGTCCGGGTCGAAGGAACCGTCAAGCACCACCCACTTGCCGTAATCGTCGTTCCACACCTCGATGACCTCGTGCCCCACGCAGTTGATGAGACGGGCCTGCCAGCCGAGGGCCATGCAGATGCCGCCGATGGTGTTGTTGACGGTTATGCAGTTGCCTCCCGCGCCCAGGTTGTCAACCCGCTCCAGCACGCTCAGAGCGTCCCAGGCGGGAAAGTTGTGCCGCGGCAGTGTCCATTTCCATTTCTTCGCGACATAGTCCAGGATCTTCACCTGGGCGTCGAAATCCGTGCGGCTCCCCGCGATCACCTCGGCGATGTTCTCACGCTCGAGAAGCTCCCTGAATTCCGGCCGGTCCCATTTCTCCCATTCCCAGTCGAGCGAGGAATAGGCGACCGGTGGATTGTCCGCCTTCACCACATGGATGTTGTCATGGAGCGGCACACGCTCGAGAAGCCCGGCGTCGACGGTCAGGCGTTCGATAACGGGGCTTTCGAGGGGATTGTCGGTTTCGAGCTCTGCGCGTATCTGGACATAGCGCCGGTTGAGGTCGGCGCCGCCGATCTCGAAATCGAGGGTTTCGCCTTCACCCACCAGGCGATAGGGCTCCCAGTCCTCCGCGAAGGGATCGGGCGACAGGCCCCGGCGGAAGAAATACCGGACGTCCGTTCCCGCGGGAACATCGGCCCGTACGCTGAGCTTCATGGTCCTGATCTCCCGCAGGGGAACGATGAGATCCTCGGAACCGCCCTTCCAGAGATCGATGACCGGGGTCGCGAGCCAGCCTTCGGCCACATGGCGGTCGAGGCTCAACCTGATGGAATACTCGGCCCGCGTACCGCCCAATGGACCGAAGGGGCTCTCCTTCCAGGTCTCACCGCCGTCGGTGGACTTGAACGAGGTCTCCCCCACGGGAGCCGGGTCCCCGCCGCCGCCGGCGAACTCATCGGCCCTGGCGATATAGAACATCCAGCCCTCCTCCTCGCTTCCGGCCCGCGGGCAGAAGAGGTCCACGGTGTTCCGCCCCTCCTCGAGCCACGAGGCGGGGAACTCCACCCAGCGGTACATCTCTGGATTGGCCTCCTGGTCCCAGTTGTCCGGGCGGGAGGCGTTGCCGTTGACGGTAAACTCAAGGGGATGGCTCCCCTGACGGTAGAGGAAGACGACCAGGTACGCCTTTTCCGCGCGGGGATCGTCGAGCATGAACACCTTGCGCGCGCGGTTGGGGCCCCAGACGGTGTCCGAGCTCGGCCCCTTCTCGCTCCGTCCCGCACCCGGGGCGTCATTCTGGACAAGGTCCATGTCGAAGAGCGACACGCCGCCGGACGGGTGTTTCATGAGCATGTGCATGAATCCGGTGTCATAGGCGATTTCCGCGTCGCCGCCCCAGGTGGTGGTGACCGTCTGCTGGGCGTGTGCCGCCGCCGCAGCGCACAGGGCGATGGCTATGAAAACGAGAGCATGGCGCTGGAATCTCATGGGTCCTCCGGTTCGCTGTTTGCTGGATATGGGAAGTGTGACAAGATTATTCACATCGTGGGGCCGGCCGCCGGCATGTGAACCCCGGACCGCAACTGCGTTCCGTCCGTTTCGCGCCGGTGTGTACTGTAACGCCGGAACGCGCGGAGCGTTCCGTAAAAGACGGCCGGAACAGCGTCCGGCGGTTATGCAGACCGTTTCAGCCGCCGCCCGGCACGTCCAGGTCGGAGACGACACGGTTTCGTCCCAGCTCCTTCGCCCGGTAGAGAAGGGAATCGGATCGCTTGATGACGCTCTCGGAGTCGGCGTCGGACTCGCGGGACTCGGTGACACCGATGCTGATGGTGATGGGAACGCGGCGTCCCTCGTACATGAACTCGGCGTTCTCGATCAGGTCGCGCAGCTTTTCCGCAACCACAAGCGCGTGGTCGATGTCGGTCTCGAAGAGAATGACCACGAACTCCTCGCCGCCGAACCGGGCGAAGACATCCGATTTGCGCAAAACGCTCCGGGTGCTCTGGGCGATGCCTTTGAGTGCCCGGTCCCCCGCCTCGTGGCCATAGGTGTCGTTGACCTGCTTGAAATGGTCCACATCGAAGAACAAAAGCGAAAAGCCCGTCTTGTAGCGGACGAAACGCTCGAACTCCATTTCGATGCGTTCCTTGAACACCCGCCGGTTGTATATGCCGGTGAGGGGATCGCGGCTGCTCTGTTCCTCCAGGATCCTGTTCTTGTCCTGCAGGGTGGAGATGACATTCTTGAAATGCTGCTGGAGCTCGGCCTGTTCCTTCTCGCCGTCCTCGATCTTGATGACATATTCCTCCCGCTTGAGGGAGAGGGCGGAACTGATCTTCTCGAGCCGCTCGATGAGCATGTTCTTGAAGCTCTCGATCTGGCTGCCGCCGTCCTTCGAAAGCTCGGAGCGGACGGACGCCAGATCGGAATCGATGGACTCGTTGAAATCGAGGCTGGCCCTGTTGAAGTGTGTGTTCGCCTCGGTGGTGGCCATGATGCTCTTTTCCAGCGCGGTGAGCTTTTCCCCGACATCGCGGAGAAATCCCGTCAGGCTTTCCTTGTCCTTTTCCATGTCGCCCGCGAATTTGACCAGTATATCGACAACCGCCTTTCTGAGGGAAAGGAGATAGTCGAGATCGTCGGCGTCGATCACACGCCGCCTGACCGTTTCGATGTCCGGGGCGTATTTCTTGCCGATCACGCCCATGATATCGGCCAGGGTCTGGAGCCAGGCCTTGCGGACATCCGCGAGGGGGTCCTTCTTCCTGCCGAAGAATCCCTTGATGCCCGGTTTCTTTTCCTCTTCGGTGCACTCGAACCCACCGCCCATTTCCATTTTCACGATCCGGCTGCGGAGCCCCGAGAGTATGTCCTCACGGTTTTCGAGATCGGCGTTCTCCATGAGCAGACGCTTGTACCGGTCGAACAGATCGAAACAGGTGGTGTTTTCGGTGTTGCGGGCGAGACGGAGAAGGGTCAGGGACAGACGTTTGCCGAAATCCACCTCGCGGTCGAGCAGGTTCTCGCAGTCGAAGAGGCGCGAAGAGAGTTTCTTGCGCTCGTCCTCCTTGTCCTGGAGCTTCTTTTTCAGCCGCTCGATCTCGTCCTCGAGGATGGGGAGGGCGAGGGTGTTCGAATCGCGGCCAGCCAGTTCGACGAGTCCGACGATCTCTTCCTTTTGCGACAGGCTCTTCGTCAGGGACTCGAAGGTGATGTTATCGCCCCGGGAGGAAATCTCTCTCAGGGTCTTGACGAATATTCGCGCAAGGTCATGTATGTCACGGACGACGGGAAGACCGTCCGGACCATTGTTTTCCCGGCTTTCAGCCATGAATCGTTGTCCCGTCCTTTCCGGAAGGCTCCGTAAACGGTTGGAATCGTCCCACAATCATAATACCTGCGGGCTTCTTTATGCAAATGCTTTTTGGCCGCCGGGGCCCGCCCTCCTGCCGTTTTCAAAGGCAGACGAAGCGGATCACCGTCGTGACGGATGTCAAGTGTCAATAGCCGCGGGCAAACCCCCATTTTCCGGCATAAACATATATTTCGAGGCTTTTTAAGTTTCTGAACCGGGATTTTCGGGAT
>CAYNWJ010000137.1:0-9238 GCA_964400815.1 uncultured bacterium | reverse complement strand
GCACGAGCCATAAAAGGCCGTACAGGCTCCTGTCCGTTAATTGTTCAGGATATCCGGCTTCTATCGACGGCAGATTCTCGATCTGTTCAGGAGTATCGAGACCCATGACCAGCATGTGCCGGTGCAGGCCGCGTATCATGAGCGCGTTGTTGAAAGGCTGTCTGTCCCAACGGTAATAGGGTACCGCCTCGATACCGGGCAGGAAGTCGAAATTCTCCGCATCGGCATCGATCTCCGCGATCTCATCGAGATATTTCGCAACACCGTATTCGCGCACCGAATCACGGGAGTGTGACACCCTGAACAGGTTCCTGAACGGCCAGATGCCATAGGTCGCTTTCTGGGTATCGTGATCGGTGACGATTGCCATGTCGGCGCCGGCGTTTTTGGCAACCGCCGCAAGCATCGAAAGGGTATTATCCCCCCCGGAAACGACAGAATCCATGTGAATGAGCCCGATCGCCTGCTGGTATTCCTCCTGTGCCGCGGTCCGCTCAGACGGAACGAGCATGAGCGCCAGAACCACGGCGCCCGTCGCCAACAAGTTCTTCATAAAGCTCCTCATACAGTGCCACCATCAAACGCAGATCATATTTCCGCACGCATTTTCTTCCCGCTTCCGACAGGGTCTTCCGCAGTGCTGGATCCCCGAAAAGGCTGCAAACGCAATCCGAGAGACGGTCATGGTCACCGGCGGGAACGAGCAGGCCGGTTTCCCCGTGCCTGACGATATCCGCGGTGCCGCCCACATCGGTCGACACGACAACGGCGCCTGATGCCATCGCCTCGACAATAACCCGACCGAATCCCTCGTTTCGGGAACTGAGCACGAAGACGTCCATCGCCGCCATGACGTTTTCAATATCGGTTCGATTACCAAGAAAAACAAGGGATTCATTGAGGCCGAGTTCTGCGGCGAGGTTCTGCAGCGATTCTCGCTCCTCACCGTCACCCGCCACGACGAAACGGACATCATCGATGCGTCCTGCAATCAGCGCCGCGGCGCGAACGAAGGTGGTGCAATCCTTTATGGGAACCAGTCTTCCCGCCCAGCCGACAACGGGCTCGGTTTTGAAGCCGAGTTCCTTCCTGACGGCTTCACTGCTCGCTTTTTCGAACCGCCCGATATCCACACCGCTGAACACGACCTTGAATTTTTCAGCCGGCGCTATCCTCATGTCAATATGGTCGCGAAGCCCTTTGTCGGTGAGTACGGTGATCCTTGAAGTGATTGTGGCGGCCAGGCGCTCAGCCAGAATGAAAAGGGAGGTGACCAGCGTCCCGAAGTATCCGTAAAAAATGTGCCCGTGCGGGGTGTGTACAATCTTTTTCACACCCGCGGACCAAGCCGCGAACCGGCCCAGGATTCCCGCTTTCGAGGTATGAGTGTGAACGATATCGGGAGAAAGCCCCCTGATGATGCTTCGAAGCCTGATAAAAGCCGCCAGGTCACGCGTCGGAGATACGGCGCGGATGAGCGAGGGAACCTCGATCATCCGTACACCGGAACTCTGGCTGAACGAGGCCGGATCGACAGCCGGATCGTCCGTTCTGCCGGTGACCAGGGTTACCTCCAGGCCGTCTTCTGCGCAGCGCCTGACAAGTTCGAGCACGATTTCCGCTGAACCGCCCCGATCGAGGCGGGTGATGACATGGACAACCGATATCGGCCGGCGCCGTTCTTCGTTTTCCACCGGAACCATCCCCTACGACCGGTAGAATTCAGTGCAGCGCGTACAAGCAGGGAAGTGACCACGCTTTTTCAGTACCGACCGGTAGTGTTTGAAACGTTCGTTGTTCCATATATCGGTAAAGGAGTCATCGAGAATGTTTCCGGCGACATAACAGGCGTCGAGGCAGGGCTTGACCGATCCATCCGGAAAAATGTACACGGTCATCCACGGCGACATGCATCGCGGTTTGTATGATGAAGGCGCGAAATCGAACGATGTATAGTATCTTCGAATTTCCTCATCGGTAAAATTCGGATACACCGAAACAGACGCATCAGCGGTCCGCTTTTTGAGGGAATGGAGCGAAGCAATGAGATGTTCCACATCGATATCGGGAACGTCATCGCGTGAAAACCCGGTCCAGTCGCGGCAGTCCAGGCCGAACTCCTCCCTGAATACCGCGCTGTTCTTTGTGCACATATCCTGTGACGTGAAAATGAGATGATGGAATGTGACGGCATCGGCGCCGATATCCTCCACCACATCGACAACTTCGTCAAGACGGCGGTAATTCGTCTCGAATATCGTCGTGTTGACATTGACCCGCGGTGTCGATCTGCCGCGCTCCCGTTTGTAACGATCCAGTTCACGGAAGGCCTCGGTCGCTTTCGCGAAGATCCCCTGGCCGGAACGAATCTCGTCATGGATATCCTCCGGACCATCGAGAGAAAAGATAAGCTCGTCGACACCGAGATCCACCGTCTTTTCAATATACCGCCCGAGAAGCGTTCCATTGGTTATCATGTTCACTCGGAGACCGGCGGACTTGATCGAAAGGACCAGCTCCTCCCAATGGGAATACATGAGAGGTTCCCCGCCGAACAGGGTGATCGCCGGCTTGAAGGACGATACATTCTCGATGAGGGTCTCGAGCCTGTCGACCGGCAGTTCCCTGAGGACCTCGTCCCTGGGGAGGTTACGCGCCCATCCATCCTCGCCCCACTGGCCGCACATCTTGCAGCGGAGATTGCACCGGTAGGTGAGGAACAGCGATATGGTCTCGGGAAAGGCGCTGGCGCCCCCGCCATACTGGTAGGAAAGGAACGAGGAAAATCTTTTTCTGAAAACCCGGGCCGCATAGAGCGGATCGTGGAGGGCCTTCGATACAGCACGACCCAGGTTACGCTTTCGTATCATGGCGCCAATCCCCGGCTTTTTATGTACATGTACGCGCATCTTCATACCGGCCCGGGAATGAAATCATCATCCCCGTTCACTTGAAGATCGCCCTACCTGTGAATGCCTACACCGACACGCATGCAGTGATCATGGAGCGGACAGCTCGAGCACATCGGAGAAACCGGCTTGCAGACATGCTGACCGAATGCGACGAGCAGATCGTTTATTTCAATCCAGTATTCCCCGGGAAGTTTGTCACGAAGGGCGAATTCAGTTTCCTTTGGGTTTTTCGTCGAGACATAACCCCATCTGTTGACGATGCGATGAACATGAGTGTCAACGCAAATCCCGGGTTTGCCGTACCCTTTTGTAACGACGAGGTTCGCCGTTTTTCTGCCGATGCCCTTGAGCTGAAGAAGCTCTTCGATGGAGTCCGGGACACGACCGTCGTATGTTTCGATCAGTGTCGCGGACACGTCCCTGATCGTGGCCGCCTTGTTCCGGTAGAATCCGGCCGGAAATATTTCTTTTTCAATCGTTTCCTGATCAAGCGCCATCATGGCACATGGCGTGTCGGCCAAAGCGAACAACCGTGCGGATGAATCGCGCGTCACCTCGTCCTTGGTCCTGAGACTGATGATCGTCGAAATGAGAATACGATATGGATCAGGACCATTCTCAGCCATTTCAGTGACAATCGGTATGGCATAGCTCTTTCTGGTGCTCCGTAGAACCGACATGATTTCATGAATATCGTGACTCATACCTCTCCAGGATCGTATGGTAAATTACTGTCAATGGTCACGGCGACACATTATATTGATTATACGAACATATGCCTTGACCACACACTTAATCATATACTGTATCACAAGTAATGTCAAGTAATTATAACAAGATAATGCATCAGCAACAGTATTCTTCATATTCAAATTCCAACTCCCCGGAAGGTGTCATGAAAAAATTTGTCATTTTTTCCATCTTGTTGCTTGTTCTATCGACCACCGCCTTTTCAGACGGGGTTGTTTCGCCCCTTTTTTATCTTATCCAATCCAGACATTTCCAAAAAAAATCACATCGTGAAAAACCATCAGCAGCAACGGTCCCTGTCAGCATCCGATTCTCCAATCCGCCCTCAGAATCGCTCATTGATGCACTGACATCCGCCGGCGTTTCATTCAGACAATTGAACGGTTCAATTCTCCACACGCGACATGTGTATATCGCCGATGTCCCTCTCGATTCCATAGAAGAAATTGCCGGTTTCGAAGTCGTTGAACGAATAGAACCGATGAGAAAACCTTTTGCAGACCCGACACTGAATGTTTCGAATCCTCAGGTACAGGCGTCCCGTGTCTGGGATGGTTTTCCCGTTATGGGTGCTATTGACGGTGAAGGTGTCATCGTTGCAAATGTCGATACCGGAATAGATATTTATCATCCGGGGTTCTTCAAACCAGACGGGGGAACATATGACTGGATCGATACGAATTCCGATGGTTCTTTCACACCCGGGTACGACGCGGTAGATTTGAATTTCAACGGCGTTGTCGACTCTGATGAAACACTTCATTACTATGATGCCTCTTTTTCTGATCCTCTCAATCTCATGGAACGTTCTGACGGCCTGTATGACGCTGATATCGACTGGCTTTTCAATGACGCGAATGGCAATGATCTCAGAGATTATGGTCCCCAGTCGGGATTTTCGGAATCATCTCCCTGTTTCGGTGAACTCATCTTTATAACCATTGACACGAACAGCAACAATCGACTCGACCCTGGAGAATCCATTACTGCGCTTGGCACCTCAAAGATTATCGCAACATTCGACAAGAACGGTATTCACAGACGTGGCATCGATCTTTTCGACTCACTGGGAGACACATTCAATCACGGCACCGGTTCAGCAGGTATCGTACTCGGCCAGACACCCGGACGCAGACTCACGGGAATGGCGCCCGGTGCGGAAATCATAAGCATAGACAGGGATGAAACAGATATCGAAGAAGGTATTCTTTTCGCAGTATCAGAGGGCGCTGATATAATTTTCTATGAATTTGCAAACCGTGTTGCCGAATTTCTCGATGGCACATCCAATCTTGAAATTCTCATAAATGAGCTTTATTCTGAAGGCATTCATCAAATTACAGCATCGGGCAATCTTGCCGGTCCCGAGAGAAAGAAGCATTCGATGTTTATCCTTGAAAAAGGTGAAACCGGCACACTACGCTTTACCGTTCCAGACACCGGGATCAATTCCGTCTATACCAGCATTCTCTGGCATGAAGGATATCTCGATCCCTCCATATCACTTCTTCTTCCCGATGGAACTGAAGCTCCCGTCTATGGTGACACTCGTGAACGGCGTTACAGCGATTTCACGGTAATTTCGGGAGACGACATTTCACCGAAAAATACTTCCAGAATGGATGTGCTCGTCTCATCCGATACACCATTTTCGGGAACGTTCACATTCCTGATCAGAAACAGGCGCGCCAACCCACTCACCCTTGATGCATACATAGCCGACAATGTCACCCAATGGATGCATGGCGCACAGTTCCTCGACCATGTCACCGACGATGGCACCGTATGCATGCCGGGTACATCCGAAAAAGGAATAACCGTCGGCGCCTATGATCCACGCGGGACAAGAAATACTCAAGGTGATATCAACGATTTCAGTTCCTGGGGAAAGACAACCGATGGAAGGCGCGCTGTCGATATCACCGCGCCGGGGACACTCGTATACTCCCTTACTTCCCACGACAAGACGGGCGGAGCTCCCGGTGGCTACCTAGACTTTGGTGGAACAAGCGCCGCACTTCCCCATGTCGTCGGATGCGCCGCTCTCATGATCGATGCATTCCCTGACTTCTCCCCCGATGATGTGAAGGAGTATCTCCTCGGAGGCGCTATCGCAGATTCATTTACGGGCCATGTCCCCAATGACAAGTGGGGATACGGAAAACTCCGCATTCTCGATTCCTTTCTTCTCACAGGCCTGACGACACAGATTAGCAGTGACACCGAATATCCTTCACCGTTCATTCTTTCCGCTCCCTATCCCAATCCCTTCAATTCGCACGTGCAATGCACCATACAGAACGTCTCAACACAAACATTGCATCCGGAAATTTCCATTTATAATATTCTCGGCCAGCGCATCTTTTCAACGAGTGTTCTTATACAACCTTTTTCAAGTAACAACTTTACTTGGAACGGAACGGACGTCAAAGGAATTATTTCTTCCTCCGGAATATATTTTATTTCAGTCATGACCCCGAATCACACAACAACCCGCAGGATACTTTTCACCAAATAAAAAAGCCGCTGATAAATCAGCGGCTTTTTTCATAGCTGTCAAGCTATCTCAGTCTTTGAACTGATTCTTCACTTCGCCCCAGGTTGAGGTCTGTACGTCGACTGATCCGTTGACGTAGAAGTCGATCTCACCCATGGGTTTTGAAACACCACTGTCATTCAGAGCGGTAATGCTTGCAGTAACGGTGAAGCTGTCTTCCGTCGTAAAGTCAGTAGCTGTTTTCCCAACGAAAACAAAGACAAGACCATATTCGGTGGTGGCGACAGCATCTCCGCCAAGCTTTGCGATATCGTAGGAATAATGTCCGCTCTCACTGACTTCGCCGACACCGGCAACGTCTCCAAGAACGTTGTCTTCGAACAGGGTAACGGAAGCACCGTTGACTGTCCTGTCATCGATATCGATAGAGGTACCGGATTCGCCGGCCATCTCGGCTTTCGCTCCGTCCCACGTGAAATCAACCGAATAACCCCTCAGCTGATCAACGTTTTTGACGTAAACGGCAAAGCCGAAGCGCTGTCCGCCGCCGATACCTTCAACAATTCTTCCACCCTGATATCCGGCTGCACTGAGGTCAGAATCAAGGGAGAAGAACGCAAGCTTGTTTTCCTGCGCAAGCGCAGTTGATGCAAAGGCAAGAATCAGAACAAAGATGACAACTGCTGATCTTTTCATATAAATCATCCTTTTCTACCTGAATGAAACTTTTTGAAGAGCGGGAGCCACCCGAAAGCGGCCCCCGCTTCTTCGATGATTTACTTGACGAGTGTCATCTTCTCAATCTTGCTGAAGTTGCCCGAAACCAGCCTGTAGAAGTACAGACCACTTGCAACGGACTCGCCGAGATCATTGCGGCCATCCCAGACAACCTTGTAGAAGGCTGCATCCTGACGCTCGCTGACGAGCGTGCGGACCTTCTGGCCGGCCATGTTGAAGATAACGAGCTCGACATTGCCCGACTGCGGGATCGAATAGTCGATCGTGGTGGTCGGGTTGAACGGGTTCGGGTAGTTCTGCGACAGATTGTAGACCGTCGGGAGAGCCCTGGCGGTGAAATCCGTCATCTCGGTGACAGCCGCGAGGCCATCGACATCAACGACAGCGTTCAGGAGCTCGAAGCTCAGGTCGCTGTTGACACCCTTGTTCCTGAATGCGAGGGTGACGTTTCCGCTGAAGTCTTCACCGGTGAACCAGTCGGCGACGCGAACGACACCGTCATCGACCACATCGGTCATGCTCAGGCCGACGAGACCAACCGTCTTGTCCTGCACGAACTCGAGAGCCTCATGGTTGTAGCTGAGGAAGAACTCGAAGCCCTTCAGGTTGTCGGTCTTGTCGATCGTCACGTTGACGAAGTAGGTCGAAGTGGTCTCGTCGATGCTGCCGTTGATAGCGAACGGAATGTCGCTTGCAGGCATGCCTTCGACTGCGGCCTTGGCGGTCGCAACGGAGGAGCCGTAGTTCGAAGCAAAGATGGCGAAGTCGGAAGCATTGACAACACCGTCATTGTTCAGATCATAAGCGGACACCCAGTTCTCGGGATCGTCGGCCATGGCCTCGCCGTAATTGGCGGCGAAGATGGCGAAGTCGGAAGCACCGACAATGCCGTCGCCATCGTTGTCACCAGGCTGGCCTGTGGTCGAGATCATGCTGATCGTGGAGGTCTGGATCATATTGCTGCTGTCCATGGCCTTCACGTAGTACTTGTACACGGTCGAGCCGGTTTCGACATCGTCCAAGAAGGACATGCTGCCGGGCTCGGCGGTTCCGATAAGAGCGAAGTCGGCATCGCCGGACTTACGGTAGACTTCGTATTTCTCGACACCGTAAATCTCGACTTCCTGACCCATGAGGGTATAGGAACCGACAACACCGTGCGCCTCTTCAGGAGCAGCGTCAGCCGCAACATCCCAGGCGAGCTCCACACCGCCGCCATCGGCAACTGCGCCCATGAAATCGGCGAACGGAGCGGGAGCGATATTGTCAACAGCAGCGCCGGTTACGGCATTGCTGAAGGCGGAAACGGCGATTCCGGCTTCCTTGGCCATGGCCATGTCAGTCGTGGCCTCACCGGTGGAAGCGAGAACGCGCCACGTGGACTCGTCGTTGTCCTTCGTCGGGACCATGACGGTTACCATGTCCATATCATCGGGCATGACATCGCCTGAGACGGAGACCCACGGGATGCAGGTGGTGTCATTGGCGTCTGCAGCGTCTGCAAGCAGCACGTCGCGATAGAAGACGTAGGACTTGACGACGTTGTAGAAGCTCTTGTTGGTGAAGTGGTTCGCGGACACCTTGAAGGTGGCGTAGACATAGCCGCCGTTGTCACCCGGAACGTCGCTGATGACCAGCTCGCTCGGGGCGCCGACTGCCGCCGCATCCTTCAGGTAATCTGCGAATTCATACATTTCTTCACCCACTCCGGCATACAGCGTAACCATGCCGTCTGCCAATGTGGTTGCATCGATCGAACCCGAGAACTTGCCGGCGGCTCCGGCGGTCACGGTGGTCTCTATTTCGTTGCCGTTCATGTCAACGAGCATGATGACAACATCCGCATGCGCAGCAGCAGAACCAAAGAACTTGACTGCCGTCACGTTTGTCGGATTGATCTGCGCTTCGTCATCAGGAACAGGAACAAACGCAGTCTTGCCGATCGCAGGCATGGGCTCTTCGGGCTCTTCCACAGCTTCCGGAACAACCGAGAAGACCTGGTCGCTTCTGTCACAGGCATCACTGTCAACATCAGCAACTCTGATGATGAAGTTGTCACCCGCAACCGCGGTCCAGACATACCTGCCGTCGGCAGCGTCGATATTGGCGTCTGCGACATCCCATGTAGCGCCGCCGTCCATGGAGAGTTCAACATCAACCATGGTTACGTTCGCGGAAGTCCACAGAACGTTGACACTGGAACCTTCAACGTACTTTTCTCCGCCATTGGGCGAAAGAACCGTGATCATGGGCTCGGGCTCGGGCTCAACCGGAGGCTCTTCAGCGGCCATGACCGAGAAGACCTGATCGCTTCTGTCACAGGCGTCACTGTCAACATCAG
>CAYNWJ010000136.1:0-9301 GCA_964400815.1 uncultured bacterium | reverse complement strand
TCCTCGTTTTCGTGCATGAACTCGGCCATTTCACCGTGGCGAAACTCTCGGGAATCGGTGTGGAGCGTTTCAGCATCGGACTGCCGCCCCGGCTTTTCGGCGTGCGGATCGGCGAGACGGAATACTGCATATCCATGATTCCGTTCGGCGGATATGTCAAGATGATCGGCCAGGACGATTTCTCGTATGAGGAGGAGGAAATCGAGGGAGAGGCGGATCCCCGCGATTACCGCGGCAAATCCACACCCGTCAAGATAGCCGTGCTGGCCGCGGGAAGCATCATGAACCTCCTCACCGCCGTGGTCATCTTCTCGATTCTGTTCTATTCCGAGGGCGTGCCCGAACAGACGACGAAGGTCGGGTATGTCCGTCCCGGTTCTCCGGCGGCCGGACTGGGAATCGAAAACGGCGATGTGATCGAGGCGGTCAATGGTGAAGACATCGAAAGCCTCGATCAGGTCTATTTGAGCCTGTACAGCGAAAACGAAACCGTCCTGACCGTGCAGAGCGGCGGAACCACCCGCACCGTCACAATGGACCGCAGGCTCGAGGAAAAGGAGGATTTCGGAATATCAACCTACTACACCCCCCGGATCGACCGGGCCCTCGAGGGAAGTCCCGCGGACAGGGCCGGTTTCGAGCCGGGCGACGTGATGCGCGCCATCGACGGCCGCGAACTCTCCGGCGGATGGGTCCACATGACAAAGATCATCGAGGCCCACCCGGATGAGAAGCTCGTCTTTTCTGTCGAGCGCGACGGAAAAACCCTCGACATTCCCGTCACTCCCGCCGCAGAGACCGAGACGGCCGAGGATGGGAGCACCAAAACAGTCGGCAAGGTCGGCATGGCCATCCGCATTTCGACAATCGACGTCGGTCCCGTGGAGTCGGTGTCCATGGCCGTGGACCGGACGTGGTTCATCGCGGTGAAAACCCTCGATTTCTTCGGCAAGCTCGTGACCGGACGCATGTCGCCGAAGCTTCTCGGCGGACCCGTGCTCATCGCACAGGTGGCCGGTGAAAGCGCGAAAAGCGGCTTCACCACCCTGCTCGGCTTCACGGCATTCATCAGCATCAATCTCGGTGTGCTGAATCTCCTGCCCTTCCCGGTGCTCGACGGCGGGCACATCATGATCCTTCTCATCGAAACCGCGACCCGCAGAAAACTCTCCGTCCGTATCCGCATGGCAATCCAGCAGGCGGGATCGATCGTTCTGCTCCTCTTCATGATCTACATCACTTTCAACGACCTCCTCAGGTTCGACAGGATCGCCGCGATCTTCGGCGGTTGAGGACTTTATCACCCGAACGGCCATTGTTTTTCCTCACGGCGATGTATCGCTGATACACCCCCGCCATATTCGCATCATCCCTGCCTGTCATGCGCCCTGAACAATTCATTCAGTGTTCCGTCATCCGCACTTTTTTTTCTTCTAAATCATTAATTTTCCCTTGACTTTCCCAGTATGTGGGATATATTACCACAAAGTGGGTCAAAGTGGTGAAATGTCCCTATTTGTCCCAAAAAGAAGACAACTAATTGATTATTAAATAATTACAGGTGGCGTGATGGTGGAATTGATACTCTGCGTCTGGATCGATTTGTGGGGATCCTTCAAACACATCGCGAAAAAGTTCGGGATTTTTCCGTCGTGACGTGTCTTCGTCCATGCTCCGCTGAACCGATGGTGTTGCAATGAACGGCCAGGAAGCGAATCTCAAGAGCGCCGGATTCACCGGCAGGAGCGAAAACCGGGTCGACGCCAAGGGGCGCATCAATGTTCCCGCGTCGATCAGGAAGATTCTCGCCCCGAAGGCCCATGACGAGGTGGTGATCCTCTATGTGCCCACCCGCCATCTGCTCGTTTTCAACAAGGACTACTGGAGTTCGACCATTCAGCAGAGCATCATCGACCGTTCCCATGTCATCGGCAGGGAGAACATGTGGCGCGTCATTCACCGGTTGAGCGAGTATTCCCACATGTCGTCCGTGGACGGCCAGGGACGTATAACGGTGCCTTCGTGGCTGCTCGAAAAGGCCGGCATAGATAAGGATGTGGTGGTCTTCGGCGCCTTCGACAGGGTGTCGATCTGGTCGCCCGAGGCCTACGAAACATGGATGGGCGGAGCGGACGTGGACTCCACCATCGCCGATATCGGGCTGTTCTGATGTCGTTCGTACCGCGCGTGATGCGCCATGGATGAAAACAGATATGATACATATCATGTTCCTGTCATGGCCGGTGAGGCCTGCCGTTTTCTCGATGTCAGGGAAGGCGGGCATTACATCGACTGCACTCTCGGCGGGGGCGGGCATTCCCTCGCGATTCTCGAAAGGGGAGGGCGTGTAACGGGCATCGACAGGGACCGGGAGGCCGTCGTTCACGCCGCCGATCGACTCGAACGATTCGGCGGCCGGGTGAAAACGGTGGTTTCGCGGTTTTCGGAGCTTGCGAACGTCATCGGCGGAGACGCCGGTGCGATAGACGGTATCATAATGGATTTGGGGGTGAGTTCCAGGATGATCGATGACTCTTCGCGGGGATTCAGCTACCGTCATGACGGTCCTCTGCTCATGACCATGGACGAGGAGCCCGCGGAAACAGCGTTCCATGTGGTCAATACCGCCGGTGAACGCGACCTCGCACGTATTTTCAGAAAATACGGTGAAGAGCGCTGGGGCGGCGCCATCGCCCGCGCCATCGTTTCCGAGAGGGAACACGCTCCCATCGAATCCACGAAGCGCCTTGCCGATATCGTCGAGCGTACGGTCGGCGGTCCTTCGCCCCAGAAAAGCAAGTCCAGGATATTCCAGGCTCTCAGGATCCATGTCAATGATGAACTGGGCGAGCTTGAGCGGGGGCTTGAAGCCTCGCTCGATATTCTCCGTCCCGGGGGCAGGCTGTGCGTCATTTCCTATCATTCGCTGGAAGACAGAATCGTCAAGCATTTCATGCGTGACAATGAGAACCCGTGTATCTGTCCCAACGACCTTCCGGTCTGCCGGTGCGGACGCACACAGCGGTTGAAGGTCCTCACCCGAAAGCCCGTTGCACCTTCCCCGGAAGAGATGGAAGAAAATCCCCGGGCCAGGAGCGCGCTGTTGCGTGCGGCGGAAAAGACCGCGTGAACACACACGAAAGGTTCGGTTCCCATGGCGAGAACCATCACGGTCGGTGAGAAGCGTGGAAAGCTCAAGGTGTTTGCGGCGGCTTTCGCGATCATCGTGTTCATGCTCGCCCATGTGGGCGTTCAGATGTACATCATGAATCTCGAGAATCGCGTCCGTGATGTCATGGGCAGGCGCGAGGTCATGGAAAACGAGGTCAAGGCCCTCGAGGTGCGTGTCGCCGATCTCAGCCGGGCGGGGCGTATCAAGAACATGGCGCGGGAGAAGCTCGGGATGTTCGTGCCCGAGGGAGCGCCCAGGCAGTTGTACTGAAGTTTTTTCCGAATACGTTCATTCATTCGATTTCAGGGAAGGCATCGTGCAGAACGGTCCGCATGTCACACGTCTGAAATTCGTTGTCTTCGTCTTCACCGCCCTCTGGATGGTGTTGTGGGGACGCGTTGTGGTCCTGCAGGGACTCAGGCACGAGCGGTATCTCGCCCGGGCGAGGGACCAGCGCATCGAGCCGGTGACCCTCCGTGCTTGGCGCGGCTGCATCTTCGACAGGAACGGTGAAAAGATCGCCGACAACATCACCGCCTATTCATATGGTGTCAGGCCCTCCGAGATCGGGGACCCCGATCGCGCGGCCGGCATCCTCTCGGCTGCGACGGGTCTTTCACACGGGGCGGTCAGATCGAAACTCGTCTCCGACCGGAGCTTCGTCTGGCTCGTCAGGCAGGTCGATCATCAGGTCGCGGAGCGTCTCGACGGATCGGGAGTGTCCGGCCTTCACAAGATCGAGGAATGCAGGCGCTACTATCCGCTCGGTGAAATCGCCTCCCATCTGGTGGGCTACACCGATATCGACGGCAGGGGTATCGAGGGACTCGAGCTCTTTGCCGATGATTTTCTCGCAGGCCGGAACGGCAAGTCCTTCGTGTTCCGTGACGCCCGCGGGCGCGCCGCCCAGTCGCTCGAAACCCCCGACATCGCGCCCGTGGACGGCCGGGATGTGTATCTGACGATCGACAGACGCATCCAGGAAGTCGCCGACGAGGAGATCGAACGGTGTGTGGACGATCTGCACGCCGCGTGGGGAGGCGTGATCGTTTTGGATACGCGGACGGGGGATGTGCTTGCCATGTCCAATGCTCCGCGGTTCGATCCGAACGACCCCCGTTCCTTCGACCCGTCCGTTACAGACGCATCTGTGCGGCGAAACCGTCTGGTGACCGACATGCTCGAGCCGGGCTCCACGTTCAAGATCGTCACCTTCGCCGAAGCCTTGGAGTCGGGGGCCGTGAAGGAAGAGGACATGATCGACTGTGAAAACGGGAAATACCGGATCGGCAGACACACCATCAATGATTCCCACGAACTCGGCGAAGTGACCGTAAGCGAGGCATTCATACATTCCTCGAACATCGGGGCGGTCAAGCTCGCGGACAAGATCGGCCGTGAGAACATGTACCGTCGCTCACGCAGTTTCGGTTTCGGTACTGTCACCGGGATCGGCGCCCCCGATGAAAGCGAAGGCGATCTCCCTCATCCCAAGAGATGGTCGGGATTGACCCTGCCCACGCTGTCGTTCGGACAGGGCGTGGCGGTTTCCCCCATTCAGCTCGTCATGGCATATGCGGCGGTCGCGAATGGAGGCGATCTTCTCAGGCCCCGTATTATAAGGAGAATCGATGGCGGGGCCGGAAAACGGGCGCAAGAGAACGATGTGATGACAATCAGGCGTGTCATGCGGCAGGAGACCGCGAAACGTATCGAGGACCTGCTCTGCGGGGTGGTCGAGAGCGGGACAGGAAAAAACGCCGGACTGCCCAATGTCAGGATCGCGGGAAAAACCGGGACGGCCCAGCGCATCAGGAAGGGCGGCGGGGGCTATGAGCAGGGGAAATATGTCTCCTCGTTCGTTGGATATATCGTCGATCGCGAGCCGCGCATTCTCTGTCTTGTCATGGTGGACAGCCCCCGGGGCCTCTATTATGGTTCCCAGGTGGCTGCGCCGGTTTTCCGGAATATCGTGAACAGGATTCTCAACATGGGTGAAACACCGCTCGCCCCGGTCGCCGAAAAAGGAGAAAAACCGCTGATACGCGCCATCGTGACCGTGCCGGATTGCAATGACGAGCCGGTGGGGGAAGCGGTCGATACACTCGCCCGGCTCGGTTTCAACGCCGTGATCGTCGGTGACACGACGAAGGTGGCTCGCCAGCTTCCCGGACCGGGAGCGAGGCTTGCTGAAGGCGCAACGGTCACGCTGTACAGCAATCCCGTGACTGTGATGGAGGGCAACAGGGTGCGGGTGCCGGAGCTTCGCGGGAAGACGGTAAGGCAGGCGATGAACGACCTTGTGCAGGCGCAGCTCGAAGTGAATGTCAGCGGATCGGGCATCGTCATGAGCCAGGCGCCTTCACCGGGAACATTGGTGCGGTACGGTACGGTGTGCAGAATCGAATGCAGGAAGAACTGAGACGTGGGATGTAATGCAGGGACAGAAACTCGTGAAACTGGTTGATACGGGACTACAGCGGGACAGCATGAAATTCGAACATGTGATACGGGGCGTCGAAACGATCGATATCCGCGGTGATACGGAGGCGGAGGTGTCCGGCATCGCCTGCGACTCGCGGAAGGTGAAGACGGGCAGTGTATTTGTGGCGGTGAGGGGGTTCAATTCCGACGGCAATGCCTTCATTCCGGAAGCGGTGAAACAGGGAGCGGCCGCGGTGGTGACGGAAAAGCGTGATGTACGCTGCAATGTTCCCGTGGCGGTCGTTCAGGATGCCCGGAAAGCCATGGCGCTGATATCCGACAGGGTGTTCGGCAGCCCCCAGAACAGCCTCGTCATGACCGGCATTACCGGCACCAACGGCAAGACGACGACCACCTACATGATACGTTCCATTTTCGAGGCTGCGGGCATGGGCTGTGGCATCATCGGCACCATCCGTCACTTCGTGGGTGAACGGGCCATCGAATCGGTCAATACGACGCCCGAGTCGCCCGACATTCACGCCTATCTCGCGGAAATGGTCGACGCCGGGCAGAACGCCTGCGCGATGGAGGTCAGCTCCCACGCCCTGGCGCTTTCACGGGTCTATGGCATCGGGTTCAGGGCGGTGGCCATGCTCAACATCACGCGGGATCATCTCGATTTCCACGGAGACTTCAAAAACTATCTGGACACCAAGGGGATTCTCTTCGCCGGGCTGTCCGGTGATTCCACGGCCGTGATAAACCGCGACGATCCCCACGCGGGTCATTTCATGAACCTGTCCCGCGATGCCGGGCTCCTGACATTCGGCGAACATCCCGAAAGCCATATACGGCTGGTGGACATGCGCCTGGAAATCACCCGTTCGATTGTGAAGCTCGCCACAACCTTCGGAGAAATGGAGTTCGTCCTGCCGCTCCCAGGAAGGTTCAATGTCTGGAACGCGATGGCGGCCATAGGAATAGCGCGGGCATGCGGATTCCCCGCCGAGGCCATCATGCGTGGTCTTGAAACGGCTGCGAGCGTACGCGGGCGCTATGAAGTCGTCGATGAAGGACAGGATTTCGCGGTGATTGTCGATTATGCCCACACGCCCGACGCGCTCGAACGCATCCTCGGAGCGGCGCGGGAGGTCACGCCCGGCCGTGTGATTTCGGTGTTCGGCTGCGGCGGAGACCGCGACAGGGGGAAGCGGCCGCTCATGGGGGCGATTTCGGAGCGTATGGCCGATGTGTCGGTCATAACATCCGACAATCCCCGCACGGAGGCTCCGGACGCCATCATCGCCGATATTCTGGAGGGCGTTCGGGAAAAGGATGCATGCGAGGTGGTGCCCGGCCGTGCGGCGGCGATACGGCGTGCGATCGAACTGGCGCGGACGGGGGACACCGTGGTCATCGCCGGCAAGGGGCATGAGGATTATCAGATCGTGGGCGCGGAGAAGCGGCGTTTCGACGATGCCGAAACGGCGCGGTCGATTCTTGCCGGTCCGGGAGGCGCATGAAACTCGATTTCAGCATAGGACGGCTGATGAACGCAATGAAAGCCGATCATGAACGGATTCCCGAAGCGGTGCTCGCTTCGCCCCTTGCCGGGATTACCACCGATTCGCGTCGTGCCGGGCCGGGTGAGGTGTTCTTTGCCATCAGGGGCGAGCGTTACGATGGGGCGGAATTCGTGGGCGCCGTGCTTGAAAAGGGCGCTGTATGCGCCGTGGTCAATGAAGATGCCCGCGTTCCTGATGCGGACAGAAGCGCAGTCGCCACGGTTCCCGACACCGTCAAGGCCCTTGGAGACGCCGCGGGGGACTATCGGTCGGTCTTCGACGGGCCGGTTGTGGCGGTCACCGGCAGCAGCGGGAAGACCACCGCGAAGGAAATGACGGCAGCCGTTCTGTCGACACGGTTCGGCGTTCACAAGACGCTGGGCAACTACAACAATTTCATCGGGACGCCGCTTTCGGTGTTCGGCCTCGAACGCACGCATACCTGCGCCGTGTTCGAGCTCGGCATGAGCGCCCCGGGGGAGATCGCCCGTTTGGCTGAAATCGTGGACCCGCATATCGGTGTCGTGCTGAACGCGGGACCGGCGCATATGGAATTCTTCGATTCCGTCGAGTCTGTCGCCGATGCGAAAATGGAATTGCTCGAGGCGCTCGATGCGGACGGTACGGCGGTGGTCAATGCCGATGAGCCGCTCCTGGCCGGGGCGGGTGACAAGACCTCCGCACAGGTCGTCCGGTTCGGCCTGGCCGAAAACGCAGATATCCGCGGAAGGAATGTTTCGGTCGACGAAAGGGGCAGGGTCTCATTCACGGTCGAGGGTACCGAGCTGCATCTTCGTCTTCCGGGTGTCCACAATGTATCGAATGCTCTCGCCGCGTTCGCTGTCGGAAAAATCCTCGGTGTCGAGGCGGGAAAGGCCGCGAAGGCGCTCGAATCGTTCGATGCGCCGGGAAGCCGCTTGCAGGTCATGGAATCGCGGGGTTTCATCCTGATAAACGACTCCTATAACGCCAACCCCTTGTCCATGAAAACATCCGCCGCTGTCCTCGAAAGCATGACGCCGGGCCCTGAAGGCAGAAGGATGGCGGTTGTGGGAGACATGCTGGAGCTCGGAGCGATCTCCCGGCAGGCGCACCGTGATGTGGTGACGATGTTTTGCGGCATGGAGGTTGACTGTCTGTGCCTTGTCGGGCCGCTGATGAAGGCGGCGGGGATCGAGGCTCTCGGTGACAGGGCCTCGGAGAAAAGGATCGTCATGTTCGACGATGCGGCGGATGCGTCCGCATTCGTGCGCGACTATCTGCGAGATGGCGATGTCGCTTTGATCAAGGGATCCCGCTGCATGCGCATGGAGCGGATAGTCGAAGCGGTTACGGGTCAATAAACGCGGCGGTCATGTGATCGCCGGCACATGGAGCGCCGGTATGTTCTATCACATCTTCGTGCCCATGGTCAGGTATTTCACCGGCCTGAACATCTTTCGCTACATCACGTTCAGGGCCGGGTACGCCATGACCACCGCGCTTCTTGTGGCGTTCATTCTCGGGCCGCGCATCATTCGTTTTCTCGAACGCTGGCAAATCCGCGAGATCATCCGCGACGACGGTCCCGAATCCCATCTCAAGAAAAAGGGCACTCCCACCATGGGCGGGCTGATCGTTCTCGGCGCCATCATCGTTCCCACATTGCTGTGGGCGCGTCTGGACAACATGTATGTGCAGCTGGCACTGTTCTCGACGGTCTGGATGGGAGCCGTGGGATTTCTCGATGATTATCTGAAGGTCCGGCTCAAGGTCAGAAAAGGTCTTGTTGCAAAATACAAACTGGCCGGACAGATACTCCTCGGATGTTTCGTGGGTGGCGTGATAACGTTTTATGGCGACGGCGACCAGTATGCGGGCATGACCCTCGTGCCGTTTTTGAAGGACCATGCATTCAATTATTCGCATTGGGCGATATACATTCCGATGGTGATACTTGTCATCACCGCCACCTCGAATGCTGTGAACCTGTCCGATGGTCTCGACGGTCTCGCGATAGGTCTGACGGCGATAGCGGCATCGACATATGCGATCATCTGCTACATCATGGGCCGTGTGACCACGGCTGATTATCTCGGCATTTTCTATCTCGAAGGCTGCGGGGAGCTGACGGTGTTCTGCCTGTCGATCGTCGGAG
>CAYNWJ010000135.1:0-9463 GCA_964400815.1 uncultured bacterium | reverse complement strand
TTTCAGGCCCGGTCAATATCAACGTATATGGATGCTGACTTAACTTGATAACCGGTTTTCAATATATGAAGGCTGGACTTATGACGTTCATGAGAGCATCCTGCCTTTCGTGTGGATTCCCGCGACGCCGGACGGCAAAAAAAATAACCGGCGATCGCGTGACCGCCGGTTATTCGTATCGTGATTCGGAATCGCTTACCAGGAAATGTCGGTGCCGGTGACGCCCTGGGATTTGGCGAGGGAAAGCTTCAGGCCGTCGGTATCGGTGACGCCGTTGCCGTTGATGTCGCCGATCTCGACCGCGGTGGCCCAGCCGGTCTCGCCGGAGAAGGTCTCGGCCTGGTCGAAGCTGTATTCGAACTTGGCATTGTCGGGAACCTCGAAGCCGATGGCGGGAGCGTCGGCGCCGGCGGCAACGTCAACATAGGAGCTGTTGGCATAGAAGTACGAGGTCTCGAGCGAAATGATCTGGGTCAGGATGTTCTTGGCCTCGGTCACTTTCGTCTTGCCGATGAGGTTGGAGAACTTGGGAATGGCGATCGACGCGAGGATACCGATGATGACCACGACGATCATGAGCTCGACCAGGGTGAATCCCTTTTCGGACCTGCGGAACATGTGAAACCTCCTTGAGAGTGGTTGATGAAGCTGTGTGTGAGAATGACTCACGTTGAACGATTTCTTTTTGATGCGTGTCGCTTACGGTCTCTTGAAAATGCAAAGCCTGTGCCAAAAACATGAATCGAGACTGTATGGTCTTGTATCAACCTGTTCGACAACAAGTTATGAACATGAAGATTTTGCCGTGCCTTTCACGCCGTTCGGAGACGCCAGCGTTCAATGTGAGACACATGTCCCCATTTTGAAACACGGCGGGCGAAATGTCATATTTCGCGGAAGAAGCGGCGGCTGTGTCACCAGGAGAGATCGCCGGCGGCGGAACCGGAAACCACATCCTGAACGCCGTCCAGCGTCAGGGAAAGGCCGTCGTCACCGTCACCGTCGAAATTCACATCGTGGGCGGCGTCCCGTTCCACGGCGAACGCGGTGAGGGTGGCGGGGTCGAAGGAATAGGTGAAATTGCCTTCCGGCGGCTGAATGAACCCCAGTTCTCCGTCGTTGTCACCGTAATCGAAACCGCGGTATTCGAAATGCTTTTTGTGAAAGACTTCCTCGAGCATGACGATGAGGGCGAGGTGCTGCTTTGCTTCAAGGGTGCGCGAGTAAACGACCAATTGGCGGTATTTGGCGTGGGCGGCAGCGGCGAGGATGCCGATGATCACGATGACGATCATCAGCTCTATCAGGGTGAAGCCGCCTTCACCGGTCCTGCGGGCGTGTCTCACGGCGTCCTCTCCGGGCGGGGGTGGTCTGGGCGTTCGGAAGCGTGAACATGAGACTATATAATGAAAGGTCGTTGCCGCCGCAAGGATGAATCGGCGCGGGCGCATCTCCCCGTTTTCCGGCACACATGATGAAGCAGATGCCGGCCGGGCTCACGTGTCCCGATCGGTCAGGGTGCTGTCGGCCGGAGGTTTCACCGGCTCGTAGTCGAAAAAGGTCCCCTTGCCGAGGCCGCCGCCGAACCCGAAAATCTTCATTTCGACGAGCTCGCCGCGGTCGAAATCGAAGGTGAGGGTGTCGCCCGCCGCCTCGTTGACGATCATGCGTTCGTCGCCGGGGTAGTTGCGGTGGTAGTAGCTCATGGCGGTGCCCTGGGCGGAGACCCGGGAGATGAAGTCGTTGTCGATCTCCATGGTCATGCGGGCGCTTTCGATCACGCTCCGGTCGAAGAGGATGCCCGCCGTGTCAACGGAATTCGTGGTGCTGACCGCGTTCCCGATCACTTCCGCGCCGGTGATGCGGCGGTCGCGGATTGCCACGCGGACGGTGTCGCCGGTCACGATGCTCGTGGTGTGGAGCTCGGAGTCGGCCTCGTCGCGGGTGTCGGTGACCGCGTATCGAATGGAGGGGGAACCGGTGAGGGTCAGGGTCTCCGTGCTGTCGTCATAGACGGCGAATGCGGCGGTCGCGGAGAGGCTGTCCTGGACGGCTCGGACATCGTTCCAGAGGCGGATTTCTCCGTTGAGATCGTCGATGAGCAGGGTGTCCGAACAGGAGAGACGGATGCTGTCCATGAACGCCCGGACATCGCTCCAGAGCCTGATGAGGCGGCGCTCTTCGAAAATCTCCAGCGTGTCGCCGCCGCTCACGGTCATGACGCCGCCGTCCTCGTCCTCCTTCCAGAGGAAGGGATCGCCCGCGATGAGGCCGTACCCCGTGGAATCGTTGAAGACCGCCGTTTCGCCGGTGACACGGGAGCGCGTGGAATCGTCATAGACATCGACCGAGCCGGAGGCGGTGATGCTGTTCACGCGGCGGCGGTACTCGACCCGTTCGGCGGAGACGGTGCGATCACCCTCCGAGACCACGACATCGCCGGCGGCGACGGCCCGGCTCGCGCCCTCGAAATAGATCAGCGTATCCGCGGTGAGCGTACGGAGAGAGTCACGGTAACTGGCCCCGCCGAAAAAGCGTATCTCACGGTTGTCCTCCGCGTCGCTGAGGTACACACCCTCTTCGGAACGCAGCTCGGCGCCCATGTGGCGGGCCGTGACACCGTTGTAGAGACGGTTGGAGAAGGAACCGTCCGGTTCCCGTCTGAACCTGTTGGCCCCGGCCTCGAAGGTCAGGGGATGCTCCCCGCCGGAGGCCCCGTTCCGCTCCTCTTGGGCAGAGGCAAGGCTTACGGCGACCAGCGCCGTCGTCAGAAGTGTGAACAGCCTCAAGCGCACACACATGGCCTCACCTCTCCTCGAGATTCAGATCATCGCCCCGCACCTCGCCCGATACCGGGCCGGTGAACTCGTATTCGCTCAGGTCGTCCACGGCGGTGAAACCGGTGCCCTGTTCGAAGCCCTGGTCGGTGTTCAGCTTCACCAGCCCCTCGCCGTACACCCGGTGTTGCCCCACGATCCAGCGAATGGCGGGAGCCTCGAGGCTGGCTTCGCGCTCTTCGGAAATGATGCGCACGTCACCGTCGGCCCGCAGGCTGTCCACTTCCTCATACAGTCCCCATACCTCGCCGCTGTCCGCCGTCATGGTGGTGGTGTGCTGCCCGTCCTCGCTGTAGAAGAAGACGGTCAGGCTGTCCTGGAACAGCGTATAGCTGCTGTCCTCGAACACTTTCACCGTCTCGGCGCGCAGCACGGCGGACGTGAGGCCGTTCTCGGTGATGACGATCCTCGGACGTATGAAAATCTGGTCGGGCTCGTGGCCCGCGGCGGGCCCCGCACGGCTCACCGTTTCCTCACCGCCGCATGAGAGCGGCGCGACACCGGCGAGCAGGCACATCGCAGCCATGAGGCGGACGGGGGCGAGGCGCCATGTGTTCATTCGCTGGAAAGATGTCCGGGCCATCGGATCACCGGTCCTGTCGTATTTCGAGTGTCGTTCGTCCCGCCGGGACGCTTACGGTGATCATGTTCGATGCCGCGTCCCATGACCAGGAGTCGAAGGTTCCGCCGTCCCCGCCGACAACCGAGGGCTTTCCGGAAAGGCGCAGCTTCACATCCGCGCCGGTGTCCGCATCGACGTCGAGAGCGGCGGCGTTCCGTGAGAATGCGGCGGCGACGGTGACCGGGACGGAGCTTTCGAAAAGGCCCGTTCCCTCTTCTGCGAGTTCCGTGCCCCGCACAAGCAGCTTCGCCACCCGGCCGCGCCCGTCGGATGTAACCGCGAACCGGTCGCCGTTCACCGTGTATCCGCCGATCTCCGCCGTTTTCGCCGTTCCCGTCCCGCTGAACGCCGCCACCGTCCGCCGCGAGCCTTCCACGGTGCTGACAGCCGCGAAACCGGCGGCGGAGAGGGATTCGCTCTTCATGGATGAAGGGCCGCCTTTCCCCGCCTCGGGCCGGATGACCGCGAGGAAGGTGGTCTCCCGGAGTCCCGGCGCGCTCCTGAGGGTGATGAAACCCTCATCCCGGTCGGAATCCCTGATTGAGTGGGAGGCGATTTCGGGCGCGATCACGTCCATGGTCATGCGGGCTTCGGGACGGTCGATGAACATCCTGCCGTCATCGTATGTTATGCTGTTCCTCCCGCCGGTGTGCTCGGCGTGGAACAGCCATGAATACTCGTGGCCCGCGTCGCTGGCGACCCGGTCGAAGAGAAAGAGCGGGCCGTCGTTCTTGAGATGGAGAAGCGCGCGGGTGTAGCGTGTGACCGCCCCTTTGTAGACACAGGTCAGGTCTCCCTCGACCTCGTCGGCGATGTTCCCGGCGAAGGCGTGCCTGATCGCGGGATAGTCCCGGAGGGCGGCGATGCCGTTCTCGTAGTCGGCGATGGACTGGCACTCGGGGTTGTTGTCCACGAGCATGACATTGTGGCCGATGGGCTGGGTGTAGTAGCAGGGATAGTAGAGATTGGCGTAGTAGCTGCTGCCGTGGCCCGCGTCGCTCAGGAGTTCCTCGCCGTTGGTCATGATGGCGAAGGTCCCCTGGTCCAGGTGGTAGTGGTTGGAATTGGGGCCGCACTTGAAGATGATGATGGTGCCGTCGTCCTCCCAGTCCGAGCGCATGACCATGTTGCCCTTGCCCTCGAAGTGCCTCGATGTGGGAAGCTCGGTGCGGTATCGCGGCTCGATGTCGTCCTCGTACCAGAGCCAGCCCAGAAAGCCGCCCCTGCCCGACTTAAGATAGGGCTGGACATAGGCCGCGGTCCAGGGATTGCGCATACGGTGGGTGAGCCACTGGAAATGGGTCTGCACCATGCTGTAGGAAAGGGAGACATCCCCGAAATCGGGATAGCGTCCGCTTTCGTGGGTGGCGTAGACCGGGTAGATCCACAGGTCCCTGAGATCGGTTGTCGTGGTGTAGTCCACGCCGAAATTACGCTCGAGGGCGAACAGTGTCTCGGTCAGGTCGCGGGAGGCCATGGCCTGATAGGTGTACGGTTCGCCGTAACCGCCCCCGGGGAAATAGGTCCGGTCGATGAACTGATGCATCTTGG
The DNA here is from genome assembly GCA_964400815.1 of uncultured bacterium. Classification (GTDB taxonomy): domain Bacteria; phylum Latescibacterota; class Latescibacteria; order Latescibacterales; family Latescibacteraceae. The sequence goes on along the minus strand of CAYNWJ010000135.1, from coordinate 4,453 downwards.
TCAGGATGCCTGAAAGATAGGGTTCGAGGGCCGGGTTCCCGGGGTCCTCCCCATAGATCGCCGTGGCGGCCATCCCCATGCCGGAGACGATCACCGCTATGTGGTTGGAGAGGCTCGATGGCATGCGGTTCATTTCGACCATGTCGCGGTAAAACTGTCCGATCCCCTTCTCCATGATCGCCCGGCGCACCTCCGCCCGCTCCTCTTCGGTCATGAGCGGATGGAGGAAATCGTAGCCGATGCCCACCTGTTTGACCATATAGGCCATGGGGAAGTAGGTGTGACGGCCGTGGGCCTCCATCCAGGGATGGTTCCACACGGTGAAGGAGGCCAGTTTGAGTAGCGCCTTCTTCGCCACACGGCCCGCCTCCTCGTCGCCCGTGAACACATAGCGGAACGCCCCTTCCTCCACGATGCCGCCGAGCCGCGACAGGGGCCTGCGCCACCGTCCGGGGGAGTCGGAATTCTTGAAATACGGCCCGCCGGTCAGGGACTCCCTGAAGAGGTCGGTGTCCTCCTCGATGGCGTCCACATGGGATTCATCGATGTCCCATTCGCCTGAGAGCGCCCGTTCGAGGATGCGTTTCGCCCCCGGACGGTCCTCGGAGGCGAGACGTGCGTCCAGCTCTCCACGGGTGAAGAACAGCCGCGGATGGTCCGAGGGTGTCAGCCGCCGCGGCGGCACGAGAAAGCGGATGTCCCATGCCACCATGCCGCCGTCCGTCCGCTCGCCGGTGAACCGCGCCGTCCACTGTCCCCGGGGATCGGCCGCCGAGAAGGTGTGGGAACCGGTGTTGGCCCAGACATTGTCGCCGGAGCGGGCGTCGCCCTTCGCGCCGTCGTCCACGAACGCTATCCCCTCCTCCCGCACGGAACCGTCGGGCGCGATCAGGTCGCAGGTGACCGACCGGAGTTTCACGCCGCCCTCGGGCGTCACCGCCAGGTCGAAGGAGTCCCCGTCGAAGAAATGACGGTTCAGCACGGTGACTCCGAATTTGTCGAAATAGGTCGATCCGCCGTCGGCCGCCAGGAACTGCCGGTCACGACCGCCATTGATTGAGAAATCGTCCATGAGGATGGTGTAGCTCGCCAGATGGGTGACGAGGGAATACCACGCCTCGATCGCCACCACCTGCACATGCTCGTCTTCTCCCAGCGGTGTGCCGTTCAGGGTGAATGCGGACGCGGGCAGGTCCAGCTCCAGCCATTCGTTCGGCTCGGGAGAGGTGATGGTGTGCGTGAACAGCCGGCCGTCGAAGAGACCCAGCATGATGTCCACGCGGTCCGGTTTTCTGTCGGCGGAGAGGAACAGCGCGCATTTAAGCCGCGTGTCCGGCGCGGTCCAGAGATCGATGCGCTTGGTGAAGCCCTCCGACAGGTCCAGGGCGTCATTGGGCATCACGATACGGGCGAGGGCGTAGTCGCTGCCGTTATGGGCGGGCTCACGCTGGCACAGGAACCGGGGATCGTACCCGATGTCCTGGGCGTAGGGATAGCTCTCCCAGCCATACATCTCATTGGTCTCGAAATCGTCGGCGATGGTGAAGGCCACGCGGTCGGGACCCTCGGTGGATGCACGCTCGGTGGTACCGCAGCCGGCGATGAGAGCGGCGGCAATCAGGCAGGCGGCGATTATGACGGTGTGTGGGCGCATGACAGGGTTTCCTCGTGCTTGATGGGGGTGTTTACGTTCCGGCTCGATGCGCCGGAGGGGTGCTTCGATTTCGTGCAACGGTCAGTTCGTTTTCGCTTCCTCTCCCGGCGCGGTCCTCCAGCGCTCGTGGAGCCAGACCCACTGCTCGGGGTGTTCCCTGATGAAGCCCTCGATGACCTTCGACGATTTCGCGGTGAGGGCCCGGATGTCCTCCTCGGCGTCTCCCGTGGGCTCGATGGTCACCGGCTCGCCGATGCAGACGTGGTGCCTGTGTCCTGCGTCGCGCCAGGTGAGAACGGGAACGACCGGGGCGTCGAACTTGAGCGAAAGCTGGGCGGGACCGACCGGCGTCCAGGCGGGCCTGCCGAAGAAATCCACGAAGACGCTCCTGAGGTTCTTCACGTCCTGGTCGATGAGAACGCCGACGAGCCAGCCCTCGCGAAGCAGGCGCAGGATGTCACGTGTGTCGCGGCCGCGGGAGATGTTCCGCATGCCGCCGCTGGTCCGTGTGTCCACGAGCAGTTCCTCGAGCCGGGGATCATACAGGCGGCGGGCGATCACCGCGATGGGCACACCCACCACCGCGAGATAGACACCCAGGAGTTCCCAGCAGCCCGTATGCGACGTGAGACCGATGACCCCGTTCCCGGCCTCGAGGGCCTTCCACAGGCGGTCCATGTCATGGGGAACGCAGACCCGCTCGATCTCCTCCGGTTTCATGGTCTTCAGCCGGGCCACATCGACGAAGTTCATGGCCATGTTTTCGAAGCTCTCCCGCGCAAGACGTCCGATCTCATCTTCGCTCTTTTCATTTCCGAACGCGATGCGCAGTTGCTTCTCTGCCTTCCGGCGGTCCCGTGCGTCCACACGCGCGGCCAGTCCCCCCAGGAATCTCCCCACGGCGAGCGCGGCGCCCCGCGGCAGGAGCCTGAAGAATCCCATCACGAGCCTCAAAGCGAGATAGGCGGCGTCACGCCGCAGTTTCTTTACCAGTTTCGGGCGTTTTTTTCGGCGGTTCATTCGGGTTCCGGTCAGGGAGTGCCGGCGGCCGTGACACCTTTCAGACGACACCGGCGAGGGACAGGTCGATCCAGCGTATGAGGCCGATGGGACGGTTTTCGGTGTCGGTGACCACGAGCGTGGTGACGATGTGTTTTTCCATTATATTGACAGCACGGGCCACATAGGCGTCCGGGCCTATCGTCAGGGGTTCGCCCCGGGGCCTGCCGTCACGCGACGAATGTGACAGCGCCGCACGGGCGTCGATACTGAGGGGCCGGTCGAGCCGCTGGAGGAGCCTTCGGAGGTCGCCGTCGGTGAGCACGCCCCTGAGCGCGCCTTTCTCCGTGATGAGGGCGACGCCGAGCTTCTTTTCGCTCATGACATCCACCACGTCGTGCATGTCCGCCCCGATATCGGCCAGGGGCAGGTCGTCGCCCGCCGCCATGAGGTCCCGGACCCGGTACACGAGCCGCTTGCCGATGCTGCCGCCCGGATGGAGCGCGGCGAAGTCCTCCTCGGTGAAGCCCTTGCTTTCGAACAGACTGATCGCCAGCGCGTCACCCAGCGCCAGGGCCGCGGTGGTCGAGGCGGTGGGAACGATGTTGAACGGGCAGGCCTCCTGTTCCACAGAGGTGTCGAGGACAACATCGGCGATGGACGTGAGGCTCGAGTTCGGCGTTCCGGTCATGGCGATGATGGGGATTTCAAAACGCTTGAGATGATTGATGATGTGGTTCAGCTCGTCCGTGGCGCCGCTCTTGGAGATGACGAGGGCGGTGTCCCCGCGCATGATCATTCCGATGTCGCCGTGGGCGCCCTCCACCGGATGCAGATAGAAGGCCGGGATGCCGATGCTCGAGAGGGTGGCGGCGATCTTGCGCCCGATGATGCCCGACTTTCCCAGGCCGGTCACGATCACCCGTCCGCCGGTCGCGCGTATGATGCGCTCGGCCTCCTCGAACGCGGGCCCGATACGGTCAATCAGGCCGGCGATCGCCTCCGATTCGACCCTCAGCACGAATTTCGCAGTTTCGCGTCCCATGGCATGCCCGTCTTTCCCCGGTGTGTGGTCGGTTTCCTGCCTTCTCTGCCATCGCCAAGGAAAAAGATACCGTCTTTTCCCCCGCCTGACAACCGGAATCTGCCGGCCGGCAGCCACCATTTCCTTCCTGCCGCACACAACGGGGAAGTGTCGGGGCCCCGATCAATTCACTTGCGCAGCATCGTCTTCCACCCTGCCATACAGGCATGTTCCAACCCAACCATAGACCGCCTCATCCTTCGATCCTCCTGCCGGCAATCCTGCTTCTGCGCCCTCCGGGAGTTTCCGCCTTCGAATTCCGCGGAGCGACGCCCGAAAGCCGGGGGATGGCCTCCGGTTCGACGTCCTCATGAAAAACGGGAACTGCTCATTCCAGTCATACCCGACATTCAGAACGCCGGGCGATCATGTCAGGCTGTTCAAAACGGCGCGAAGCGTCTTGCGAGGCATCGAGTCGGGAGCGTTCCATCAGCAGAAAAGCTGGATGTGCGGCGGCTGCGTGTTCGAGAAAGAATGCGGGAAGTGGTGAGATATATTGATGAAGGGGCGGGAAATCCGCCCCTTCTGGATGATCGGCAGCTCCTGTTTGTTTTTCATGGTTCAAGTTTCTCTCTTTTGAACCGTGATTTTCAGGATTAAGGGATTGTCTCGATTTTTTAATCCTGAAAATCCTTCAATCAAGCGAATCATGGTTCATACTTCAAAATTTTTCCGCCTGCGGCAGAGGGGGACACCCCCTCTGCACTCCCCCCTAT
>CAYNWJ010000134.1:0-9464 GCA_964400815.1 uncultured bacterium | reverse complement strand
CCGCCAGGGCGTGTAGGTGAATGAATACTCTCCCCATACCTTCGTGTCGACTGCCACGACACCGTCCGTGTGGGCCTCCACCTGCCAGGCGGACACATCGAGACGGGACTCCCACGTGTTCCCCCGGTCACGGGAGATCATCACTCCCGGCTCGCCCGCGGCATATGCGACACCGTCCTTCGAGACAGTCACGTCACGCCAGACGCCTGCGAGCACCCGGGTCCACGTGTTTCCCCGGTCGGCGCTCCGGTAGACGCCGTGCCCCGCGGCGCAGGCGAGCATGATGTCGGGGTTCGACGGGAAGGACACGAGCGCCGCCATGTCGCCCCCGGTGAGGCCGAGGCGTGTCCAGGACCCTGCGGCGGATGCGGGCGGGGAAAGAGCGGCGAAGATGAGCACGAGTGTCATGAGAAGGCGGCGCACGGAGTGCTCCCGATGGATGAAGATTGTACGGTGGCCGCGATTGTGGTATACTGATACTGACGCTCGAACGCGGCCCGATGTTTTGAAACGACACACAGGATAAATATATCTCGTGCCGGAAGAATATCCAAACCATTCCAGATAGTGAACCCTCAGAACTGTCCGGAGAACGATTCAAAGAATAGTATTATTCGTTTCAGCAAAACTCACCCCCGCGATGAAGGCCTTTGGTATTCTGTTGTTTTTGCAGCGCTTCCCCCTCTCTTTTGAAAAAGAGAGGGGGCCAGGGGGTGAGTTTGATTCGGCTCGTGACGACGCTTTGTCCCGAATTGAATCGAAACAGCCTGATAATGCTGCATATGCCATTGATATACAGTGACATACAATGTTTGTTGTAATCAATTAACCGGACACTATTGAGTGAAACCTCATTACAACAGGGAGGATCCACCCATGCTCACACGAAAACCGCTGATACACGGCCCCTCGATGCTTTCACGGGACCGCGCCGTGCTCATCGTCACCGACATTCAGGGAAGGCTCGCGAGCCTGATGTACGAGCGTGAGCGGCTGTACCGCCGTGCGGGGATCATGATCGAGGGGGCGAAAATCCTCGGTCTGCCCATTCTCTGGGCCGAGCAATACCCCGAGGGGCTGGGAGAGACCGTTCCCGAGATCGCCTCCCATCTCGACGGATACGAGCCTCTCGCAAAGAAGACCTTCTCCAGCATGCGCGATCCCGGTTTCGAGCGCCGGTTCAGGGAGACCGGCCGCGACCAGGCGGTCATCACCGGCATCGAGACCCATGTCTGCGTGCACCAGACATCCCTCGATCTGCTCGATCGCGGCATGGAGGTGCAGGTGGTCGCGGACGCCGTTTCGTCGCGGACCGCGTTCGACCGCGAGATCGGGCTCGAAAAGATCACCCGCGCGGGCGGGGTGATCACGAGTGTCGAGACCGCCCTGTTCGAGATGCTCGAACGCGCCGAGGGGCCGGAGTTCAAGGCCATGCTGAAGCTGGTGAAATGACGTCGGTGACGGTCCCCCGAAGCACGGCCGGTCCGGTTCCCGCCATCACGGCACGAGCTGAATCCCCCGTTTCACCCGGAGAAGTCCCTCGAGAAAGTAGTAGTCACCGTAGATGAGCGACCGGTCCACGGCGTTTCCGTGGGGTATGCTCGCCACGCCGTGCAGCAGGATGCCTTGGGACTGTCCGCCCCGCGCCAGGTATTTCGGCGAGGCAAGGGACTCCAGAATATCGAGGGCGGTGGAGCGGTAGCGTTCCCTCTTTTCACCGTCGGTCGTGAGCGTGGCGAGTTCGAGGAGGGCCGATGCCGCGATGGCCCCGGCGGAGGAATCGCGCTGTTCGTCGGGAATCCCCGGAGCGTTGAAATCCCAGAACGGCACGGGGTCGTCGTCCGGCAGATGGGATATGAAGAAATCGGCGAGCTTTTCGGCTGTGTCGAGAAACTGCGGCATGCCCGTCTCGCGGAAGGTGAGGGTGAAGCCGTAGATGCCCCACGCATGGCCGCGCGACCAGCAGGAATCGTCGGCATAACCCTGCGCGGTGTATTTTCCGCGGACTCCGCCGGTCTCGGGATCGTAGTCAACCACATGGAATGTGCCGCCGTCGGGACGCACGTGGTTCTTCATGGTGGTCGTGGCGTGACTGACGGCGATATCGTACAGGTCCGCCGGGCCTCCGTTCTTCGCCGCCCAGAAGAGCAGTTCCAGGTTCATCATGTTGTCGACGATTACGGGGAACTTCCACTCGCCGCGGGGATTCCACGAGAGGATGGACCGCACCGTGGGATTGTAGCGGGTGGCGAGGGATTCCGCCGCCTGGATCATCACCGGCGCATACTCCTCGTTCCCTGTCAGCCGGTACCCCTGGCCGTAACTGCTGAAGATCATGAACCCGACATCGTGATTGCCCGTGTAGTCCTTGATCTCCTCGAGGCCCGCCGTCCAGCGCCCGGCCCGCTCGCGCCACACCTCGTCTCCCGTCTGCTCGTAGACCAGCCACAGGCAGCCCGGAAAAAAGCCGCTGGTCCATCCACGGGGACCGCTCGTTTCCCAGTTCCCGTTTTCGTCGGTGTTCTCGGGGAACAGCGAAGGATCGTCCACGGTCCGGACGGTTTCGGCGAGCTGATCGGCGGCGAACGAGAAGAGCATGTCCACATCGGGGCCGCGGGGTGATGGGGTGGTGTCGTCTCCGCCGGTACACGATACAAAAACGGACATGATCGCCAGTGCGGACAGGAAGAGTATGCAGTGCAGTCTTTTCATGGTGTGCTCCTTGCCGTCAAGGGGTGATTGGCCGTCTAGCGTACATGGCTCATCAGCCGGCTCTCTTATGGTTTTACAGAGTATTATTGCTCCGGTGATTAAACATATGAATCAAGAGCATTCCCCGGACTTCAGTCCGGGATCATAATAACCCCCCTCGGTCTTCGACCGTATCCCCCCTGACAGGGGGGAACATGTACTACCGGCGCTCGCAGTGCCTGCCTCCCCTGTCAGGGGAGGCGCCATGCAATGGCGGAGGGGTTATAGTGTCATCGGTTTACCACCTCGGAGTTCAGTACAGGGGAGTTCAATTAAGGTATTTGGTCACCGGAGTAATAACTGTGATCTGAATTCACGCCAAGGCTGGTGGTAACAATCCTGATGCGGACCGTTCACCGCCTGCTGATGCTGAACACCTCCCGGACCGCGGTGTCTTCGGGGCCCGTCCAGAGCTTTTCCAGCGGATTGAAGACCACGGCATATTCCTCCCCGCCGAGAACGAGCGAAATGCCGATAATGTCTTCGTCGGGCAGTCCGTTCTTTCCCCGGACCGGCGCCCGTTCGAATGCGGTCGTTCGCGGCGCGCCCTTGTGTGGTTCGACGAGGACGATGAAATCGGCGTTCGAAGCGTTGTCCCGCCGCAGTGTCACAAACTCCTTCTCGGGCGTTGCATACTGGCGTGACCACTCGAAGCCGTGGACCACCTCCACCGGTTCCGCGTTTTCCAGGCGGAGGGTGAGACGCGATTCCGGACGGCCGCCGTCCGCGGGGACGGTCCAGTCGCAGGTCACATCGCCCGATGTAACGGCGGAGGAGAGCTCTTCGACCATTTCATAGCCGTTCCCGTCACCGAGCGGTTCCGGCCGGGGTGACAATGCGAGTCCGATACCCCCGCGTCCGTTCGAATGATCGGGAACACCGTGGAACCACCAGTCGTAGGTGTGTTCCTCCTCCGACCGCAGCACATCGATCACCAGGCACGCGCCGTCCAGCACGCCCACCGCACGCCAGATGCGCACGCCGGGATGGATGCGGTCGTTGTACGCCACCGTCGCGGCCGCGTGCGGTCCCTCGGAGAAGTGGATCTGTTCCGAGGGGTGGGGCATGTAGTGTCCCTTGAAATAGTCGGTCATGCCGGAGTGGTTTTCCGTGTCCACCACGATGGTCGTGTGGGAGGCCGCCTGTATCTGCCATTCGTGGTGGAGATCGGTTGAACCCCAGTGGAAATGACCGGGATAGCTCTGCGCCCGGTAGCCGTAACAGTCGATTCCCAGCGACAGCACGGAAAACTCTCCCCTGTTGTCGGGCATACCCCATTTGAACTCGGCGTCGATGGTTCCGCCTTCCGGGGCCGGACGTCTGAGGATGGTGACGCCGGAATGGGGGAAATTCACCGTGAGGGGCTGTGAGAGATCGGGCGCTTCGGTGAATGACGGTGGAGGTTCGCCCTCCTCGAGAGTGTACCGTGCGTGACGGCGATAGAGGGGGTCCGGCCAGTGCCGCGACGCGATGGTGAGCAGGGGGGCGTACCGCTCCGGCCGCATGGGGATGTTCCACCACACGGTGGCGTCCACGATCCGTTTGAGCTCATGGTCGAAGGTGTCAAGTCCGCCGTGGTGGAGATATTCGGCCATTTCGGCGAGATGCAGGGAATAGCTGCTCTGGGCATAGCCATGACCGTGCCCGATGCCGTCCGCCGTCCCGCCCCGCCGCCGGAGGCTGAAATACCCGAAGGGGCTTTCCACCGCGAAGGCGGTGAGAGGCGCATGGTCCAGCACGAGCCCGCCGATGAGCGCCGTGGTGCTGATGGTGGTCTGACGGCAGAGTACGCCCATGCGGTAGTCGGTGATCTCCACGAGGGCGGGAAGCAGGAGATTGCGGGCGATGTCGCGATGCCCGCTTTCGTCGATGCCGCCCGATGCGCCGAGGATGTCCAGGGCCTCGATCATGGAGCGGAAGGCATAGGTCTCCATGTACTTGGCGAAATGGAGCCGCCCCTTGTCGATGGTTTCGGTCGAGGTGTCCAGGTCCATCCAGTCCCAGGTAAAATACCGGTCCCGGTACTGGCGGAGTATGGTGATGGACGCGTCCGCGAATCTCCTGTCGCCGGTGAGCGCGAATGCCATGGCGAGGGTTTTCGCATTCGCCGCCGCGGTGTTGTGCTCTCCCGCCCGGTAATCCCGGTCCAGGTCCACCCCCTCGAAATCCACGTCGCGGTATTCGCCGCCGACCGGACAGAAGTGCCTGTCCTCACCCTCGTAGCGCAGCACACAGCGGTGCTCGTGACAGTAGTAATAGGCGCGCGCCCATCCGGGGCCGTCGGGGATGGCGGGGTCCCCTTCGATGATCCTTCCGGCCCGTTCGATCACGGCATCGCCGGCGCGTACGCCCTTGTCCGTTTCCCGGTACCGGCGGAGCATCGCTGCGAAACCGGCGGGGCCGCCCAGGGAGACCGGCGGATGGTGATCGGGCATGACGATGAGCGGGAGGGCGATACGGTCGCTGGAGCGCAGGACGCCCTCGTCCGAATCCGCGACACCCGCGCAGGAGAACACGGGCCTGAACCACTCGCAGTGGAACGGCGGCGCGGATTTCACCGTATCGCCCGGCAGGCGCAGGTTCGCGGTGAAGAGCACCGAATCGCCCGGAGCGATGCGCGTCGATCCGGGGCTGAGCACCCCCGATCCGACGCCGCCGGACAGGGCGTCGAGCCTGCCGGTTATGGTCCGGGGTTCCGAATCGCGATTGACGACGGTCAGCGGATAGCTGAAAACGAGGGCCCCGTCGGGCGTGCGTGACGATTCATATTCGACCCCGTCCCAGCGGACATCGAGACGGCGGGGAACGAGCCGGAGGTTCTCGATGGTGATGCTGCGGAACGCCTCCTGATCCGGGTATCCCGTATCCATTGCCCAGAGCTGCATGGCGATGCGTGGACGGCCGGCGGGATGGTGGCTCTGCCGGACGATCTCGGGCGTTCGGAGGTCCACATGGATCGTCTGCCTGCCCGCCGGCGGATCGAAGACGTCCACGGGGCGCCACATCCTGCGTTTCCGGCCGGGACGGTCGTCGAAGATCATGATGTCCACGGGGCCGCCTCCGATTGTGACATCGACCTTGAGGAGACCGTAATCGTCAACGCCCGTTCCACGTGGCATTTCGAAGGCGATGAGCGCCCGGTCGCCCACGGGAGCCGTCCATGACACGCCGCCGCCGGGAAGCGCCGTCAGGTGTTCGACATCTCCATATACCGGGACGGGGGAGTCGAGGGGGATTTTCAGGGCCCCGCCGGGTGCGGCGTGTGCGGCGAAAGAAGCCGTGACACAGGCCGAAAGAATACAGGCGAAACGGATGAAACATCCGGCCCGCCAGGCGCTAAAGCGCGGGGCAGGCAGGAATCCGGCTGCGGTTTTCATATGACAACCATCCTTTCCCGATTTCCATGACCGGCGGGTTACGGAGCGGGAGCCCTCATTCGAATTCTGCGACGGGGGCGTCCGGCAACGGCGAGGGAACCACCGGGGGGATACGTTCTATGACCAGCATCGATTTCCATCTGCCCCCGAGAAAGCGTGCGATGAACGCAACACCGAGCACGGCGATGAACGCCGAGGCGAACAGCCAGCCGAAGTAGTAGGGGGCGTCGAAAACGATCAGCGCGAGATAACTGGGAACAACCAGCACGAACAGCGAATCCAGTGTGATGACGCGCATGACGAAGGCCGTGTCTCCGGCGCCCTTGATGGCATAGGAGAACACGATATTGAGCGCGTCGAATATCGAATAGAACGCCACGAACCGCAGGATCACCACCGTGGGCCGGTACAATTCCCGGAAATACTCCGCATCCGCCTGCGCGGCATAGGGCATGAGAAATATGCCGGGAGCAGCCACATAGAGGAAGGCCACCACGCACATATAGGCCATGGTGACGTGGAATCCGCTGTACACGCTCCGTTCGGCGGTTTCGGGGTCGCCCTCGCCCAGATACTGTCCCACAAGGATCGAGATGGCCATGCCGAGGCCGATCATGGGAAGGAAGGCGAGCGCGTTGATGTTGAAGGCGATGTTCGAGGCGGCGAGATAGACCGTTCCCTTCTTTCCGATCAGCAGGATGAAGGTGGTGAACCCGGCCACCTCGAGGAAGAACTGGACGCCGTTGGGAACACCGAACCTGAGCACCCGCCGGAAAAGGGACGGGTCGAGCCGCCATCCGGCAAGGGTGTTGAACTTCGTGCGGCTCTCCCGCCGTGACATGAGCGCCACATAGAAGACGAACGAGCAACATGCCGACGCCACCGTGGCGATCGCCGCCCCGGTCACCCCCAGCTCCGGCATGCCGCCGTTCCCGAAGATGATGAAATAGTCGAGGACGATGTTCACGGCGATGGAGGTGACGTTCACCCACATGATGGGCCAGGTCCTGCCGCGCCCGGAGAAGAAGCCCGCCATGACATGGGAGGCGATGGCCGGGGCCGCCCCCATGCAGAGAATACGGAAATACACGGCCTCGTATTCCGCCACCAAGGGCTCGTGGCCGATGAAGGCGAAGATCGGACCCGCCGCCGGTATCAGCAGCAGATGGACGATTCCGCCGATCAGGGCCACATAGATGCCCTGCCACACCGCCGGGCCGATGCGCCCGTATCGCCCGGCCCCGTGATACTGCGCCACGAAGGTGTTGATATACCCGCCCGCGCCAATGAACAGGCTCATGATGGTGAAATTGAGCATGCCGGACGGGGTCACCGCCGCGATGGCTTCCGGAGAATACCACGTGAGGAACATGCGGTCCACGAAATGCTGGATGGACCATGCGCCCGTGCTGATGATCAGGGGGAATGCCAGTGTGAAAAGCTCGCGGTATCCGCCGGGACCGTGGAGGCGCTTGCGGATGAACTGTGGCACGAATATGCTCGGCACGGCTGCCTGTTTCGTTTGGAGGCCGCGTGACATGGGGTCAGGCGGCGCCGGGACCACTTGATGACAAAGGACGCAGCGGACACATGGAGCCTGGAAGGGTGTCCGGTGTTCAGCGTTTCTTCTTTCTGTTTCTCAGGGCGAGGAATATCATGAGACCGGAATACGACATCCACAGCAACCCCGCTCCCAGGATCAGGCGATAGGCATGACCCGCGAATCCCAGACCCTCGTGGATATCATAGAGTATGCCGCCCCAGTACTGTCCGAGCATGTTCTCGACGGTCAGTATGAGACCGGTGGCCACTTGGAGGAGTATGAGAACAAGCAGGGCCATTCCCGCGTTCCTGTGCCATTTCCTGAGGTGGGGTTCCTTCATGGTCATGTCCTTTCATTGTCTGGGTATGGTGTTGAACGCCCGAAAGTTCGATCATCTCACGGGGCGGCCGGATGAGCTGTCATCCCTTGATATGGGCCGGATCGACACGGCCTCTTTGGTCGAACACGATGCCCTCGCGTTCCAGGAGCGCCCGTTTCATGGGGATGCCTCCCGCAAAACCGCGAAGGGCGCCGTCCGAACCCACCACCCGGTGACAGGGAGCAAGCACGGGGAAGGGGTTTGCCGCGTTCGCCGCTCCCGCGGCCCGTGACGCCCCCGGCCTTCCGGCCCGTCCGGCGAGGTCGCTGTAGGAGATCACCATGCCGCGGGAAATGGCCGGCAGCACGCCCCAGACCGAACGGCGGAAGCGGCCCGCGCGACCGAAATAGAGCATGTCAGTGTCGAAGGGCGCATCCATGCCATCGGCACGCCGCTTCAGAGCTTCGGCGAGTACACGTGTCACCGGCGGCTGTTGGACCGTCTTTGTCCCGAAGCCGGTGGTTTTCAGCTCAGTTCGGCCGGGAAGGAGCACTTCCCGGAGACGGACCGCGCCGTCTCCCGTCATCCAGCGCAGACCCATGACGCCGAGGGAGGTCGGGACGGTATCGATCCACCCGTCGTGCATGGCTTCATGTGGTTGGAATGGTTTCATGGGCCTTGCGGCCGTAAACCTTTTCATACGCCTTGCATGCGGGGCAGACACTTCCCTCCAGCTTTTTCACGAACCAGAAGATGAGGCCCTTCTGTTTTTTTCTTGCGGTGTCGCAGAGCTTGCATTCAAGACACTTGCGCGCAAGCTCACGGTCCTTGTCGGTTATGGCGTTCCCGGCCATGGCAGGTCCCTTTCGCTGTTGTCACGGTATCGCTGGTTCCGCCGTTCACCGCACCGGCGTCCGCCTGAAATATATCTTCCCGAAAAACTCGGGCACATGGAAACTGGGTTTTTCAGTGTCGGGCGGGCTCCACATGCTCCACTGCTGGTTGGTCTTGCCGCCCAGACGGTTGAGACCCACGCGCCACATGTCGCCGTTGTCGGGGGTTTCCGCGTCGAACAGTTCCGGATAGTCCTCGAATCGCACCGCGATCTCGAGTGTCCAGCCCTCGTCGATGTCCGAGTCATCGTTCACCGTGCCCCGTATGGTCTGGGCGATGTGCGGCGGAATGATGCGGCTGATCCGCTCGTGGATGCTCTCGCCCGAGCCGACATAGACGCTCAACAGATTCCCGATGCAGCTGATCTCGAACATGTTGTACTTGCGCCTGGGATCGGAGGGATTCGGGTCCCAGAAGAATTCAACGCAGTCGTCCTTGTAGGTGGTGGCGTTGGTGTCATAGAACTCGGCCCAGATATGCCGGTCCTCGCAGTCATAGGCGAGATAGATGAACTCGTCGTCCCAGAGCATCTTGACAACGGTGGGCTCCATGATTCCCTCGGTGTGCCAGGGGAACCGGA
>CAYNWJ010000133.1:1200-9507 GCA_964400815.1 uncultured bacterium | reverse complement strand
CGGGGAGACGTCCCCTTCGTCTTCGTTCAACTGGCCAATTACCGCGAACGACGCGCGGACCCCGGCGAAAGCGCGTGGGCGGAGCTCCGCGAGGCCCAGCTCATGACCCTCGCCGAACCCGCGACCGCCATGGCGGTGACCATCGACATCGGCGAGGCGGACGACGTTCACCCCAAGAACAAGCAGGACGTGGGCAGACGCCTCGCCCTGGCCGCCCTCGACGCCGCTTATGACCGCCGGGACCTGGTGACATCGGGACCCGTGTTCGATTCCATGACGATCGAGGGGAACCGCGCGCGTCTGCGGTTCACGAGCACGGGAAGCGGGCTCACCGCACGGGTGGGCGAATCGCTACGCGGTTTCGCCGTGGCCGGGCCTGACAGTGCGTTCACGTGGGCCGAGGCCATGATCGACGGTGACGAGGTGGTCGTGTGGAACAGCGCTGTCGGGAATCCCGTGGCGGTGCGGTACGGCTGGGCGGACAATCCGGACTGCAACCTGTACAACCGCGAGGGACTCCCCGCATCGCCCTTCCGCACGGACGACTGGCCGGGGATCACCGCCGGCAGAAAATGAAAACGATCACGCACTCATACGAGGACACGACATGCATGCACCCGCCGCTCTGCTCGCCGCACTCCTGCTCCTCCCGTCACCGTCATGGGCCGACGAGTACAGCGACCGCGCCCGGGCGGCGCTCGCACAACTGGAGACCGTCGCCGCCGTTCCCTTCGAGCGGACGGAACATCCCGGAGCGCAGTGGTTTCCCGAGGCGGGGTTCGGTCTCTTCATTCACTGGGGCATCCACAGCACCGCCGGAATCGAACCATCCTGGTCGATGATGAAGAACTGTCCCTGGCAGACCGACTACATCGATCACCTGGGCTGGACGAAGTACAACAACCGCGAGGCCTACTATTCTCTCGCCCGGGAATTCGACCCGTCGGACTACGATCCCGACAGATGGATCGCGGCGGCGGCGGATGCGGGCATGAAATACGCCGTTATCACCACCAAGCACCACGACGGCTACACACTCTGGCCGAGCGGGTACGGCGACGTGGGTACGCACCGGTATCTCGGGGGGCGCGACCTGCTCCGGCCCTTCGTGGACGCCTGCCGCCGTCATGGCCTCAAGGTGGGATTCTATTTCTCGCCCCGTGACTGGAGCTATCCCGGCTTTCCCCAGAGCATGAACTACCGCGAGCCGTTCACCTTCCCGCCGGGTTGGACCGACGAGCGTAACAGGGCAGCTTTCGACCAATTCCACCGTTACACCACGGGCCAGTTGAGCGAGCTGCTCACCCGGTATGGAGATATCGATGTGCTGTGGTTCGACGGCATGGGGTGGAAGGGCATCGGGGACATCCGCACGGAACGCACCCTCGCCTGGGTGCGCGCGCTCCAGCCCCACATCGTCATCAATCCCCGCTGGGGCGGAACAGGCGACTTCACCACACCGGAAGTCCATCTGCCCGAGAATGCGCCGGAAGGCTGGTGGGAGAACTGCGTGTCCTGGTGCGGACACTGGGGCAATTCGCCGCACGCCTCCTTCCAGTCCAATCTGTGGGTCATGACCAAGCTCGTCAGGGTGCGCTCCGGCGGCGGCAATCTCCTGCTGAACGTGGGGCCCGACGGCGACGGAGCGATGCGGCCGGAATATTACGAACAACTCGCGGAGATCGGCTCGTGGATGGAACGCTGCGGGGAATCGCTCATCGGGGCGGAGGCGTTCCGTGAGTGGCGTTCGGTGAGCAATGTCCCCGTGACCCGGCGCGACGGCGTCTGGTACCTCCACGTGCTTCCGACCATCGAGGAACGGGTGGTCGTTACGGACATCCCCCGTCCGGAACGGCTCGTGCACCTCAACACCGGCGTCGAGATCACCACCCACCGCTACGACGAATCCACGCGCACCCTCACCACCGGCATATCCATGACCGTGCGCGACCCCGCCTGCGATGTGATCGCCGTGTATCGGGCGGACGGATTCGGTTACGAGTGACACCCCGTGTCAGCACACGAAAGAGGACCGTCCATGCATACCACCGCCATCATCGCCTGTATGATCGCCGTCGCCGGGGTTTCGGCGCAGGCCGCAGAACCATCACCGCCCTGGTCTGACCGGACGCAGCTCGTTCTCGACATCACCGAGCCCCTCGTCCATCCCCGGGGGAACCTCCTGCCTCTCTATCTCTGGCCCGCCATGGACCCGGGCGACCTCTCCGGCCCCGAGGCCGAACGGCTGGTGCGGGAGATGGACGAACGGGGGATCGGGGTGATCTGTTCCTGGACGGTGAAGGACCGCGAGGCGGCGCTGGAACGGGCGCTGACGGTGGCGCGGGCGCAGAAGAAGCTCGGCGTCCGGGTGAACGTGAACGCCACGAGCCTGCTCTATTCCTTTTTCGACGGCGCGGAGCGTACGGCCCATGTGGACGGGGCGGGGAACCACTTCTTCGACGATTCCTTCGGAGACGGCCGTAAAATGGGCTGTCCCTTCGCCATCGATCACAGGGTTGAGGAAATCAGGGGGCGGGTGGAATGGTACATCGACGCCTATGAACAAGCCGGGATCGCGGTGGATTTCATCTGGGCGGACTGGGAGGTGGACGGCCCCATCGAGTTCAACCGCGCCCACGAACACTCACTGCGCTGCGTCAGATGCCGCGAACACATCCCGGAGATCGGGAACTTCCCCGCCTTCCAGAAGGCCCTGCGCATGAAACGCAGCGAACTTCAGAGGGAAGTCTTCGCCGGACCGGTCAGGGCGGCCTGGCCGGACGCGCTCGTGGGGAACTACGCGGTCTATCCCCACGACGGCTACCGGTACTGGTACGACTATTTCGAAGAGTACGTTGACGGCCAGCCGGCGATCACGGAGGGCGGGGCGAAGTACCGCCTGTGGTACAACGATTTTCCCGGCACGGGATACACCTTCGCCATGCCGGTGGTCTACACCTGGGCGCGGCTGTTCCCGTGGTACAATTTCGCTGATACGGACTACCGCTGGTTCTACAACATGCTTCTCGTGGCGGGCAACGCCGGCCTGAACACGCCCGCCTCCGTTCCCATAATCAGCTTCGTGCACCACAATCCCATCAATCCCGAGCGATACCCCGCGGAGGGATTCGCCCCCATGAGCGATGATGCCTACCGTGAGCTCCTCTGGCACATGCTTCTCCGGGGCACGGACACCTTCTATCTGTGGTGCGGGGCGAAGGAGTATGAGGACGAGGTGCGGCCGCTCCACGAGGTGTGGGCCGCGGCGCGGGAATACGGGGAGTTTCTCGAAGCGGGGACGCCGCTGACCTTCGAGATGCCGGACCGTCCGGGGCCGGTCGTCTCCGCGCTCAGGCTGGGTGACAGGATGCTGGTCCGCCGCAGCGATTTCGGAGGGTCGGAGGGAGAGACGGCCATCCTGCGCGTGGACGGCGGGGAGATCGAAGTGCCGCCTGCGCCGGGAAGGTGTGTGATCATGCATGTGGAGAGTGCGCGATAGGACGGCAGCGCCCGTGACCGGACGACGACATTCTCTGAAGAGATTCCGTTGCGGGAAAGACCACCGCATCACAACACCTTCACCGCCCTTCACTCCGGAGGCCTTCCCCGCATACGGCCCATTCACCTCGAAAAAATGAGGGACCACATCACGGGAAACAACATAGAGCGCGGACATGTGATACACGTGAAGACTTGATGAGATTCCCATAAGAATCGGCCGCCCGGGCGCTGAGGTTCAGGATGCGGGGGAAGCCGGTTTATAATCGTGTCCGCCGTATTCCCCGGGATAGAGATAGATCGGGTTCGAAAGAATCCAGGGCAGCCGCCGCTTCAGGAAAAACGGCAGGAGCCGGCGTTCCTGGAACACCTGAACACGATATACTCCCGGCTCCCGCACCGTTCGTCTGACACCGGCCCGGCCCACCCATTCGTCAATAACCTCTCCATTGCGAAGAAGCTGGCACACCACGCCGTTCGAATCGGGAATGTCGATGCGAAGTTCGGCCGGCCGCTCCAGGGGCAGGCTCTCCCCCATGATCGCATCCGCTCCTCCGCTCTGAGCTGTGAACATGAATCCCCTCGTTTCCTCCACCCCGCCGAAACCCACGAACGCACGGCCGTTACGCAATGCATCGAACACCAGATCCGCATCATGCGCGCTGTTTCCGGTAAACGGTTCGCGGGTCACGATAACCGTCTGGACGGTGCGGAACATGGCAACATAGGAAGGAAACCGGAGGATACGGTCCTTTATGAGCTCGAGCCTGGAATGAGCATCCACCGAACCGATCCCCATAACCTTCCTCTTCATGTTCACCTCATCGAATTTCCGAAGTTCATCCACGGGAGGGGTCAGAACATAATTCATGGCGTCATCCCGGAAAGGAGACACGAGCAGCGCGCCGAACAGCCGGTTGATACGTTCGGGTGCGAGGCATGCCCGCCAGTTCGCATCGAGATTGAACAGCTCTATGCCGGTGAACGGTCCGATATTCCAGTCGTCCCAATCGTCCGTGGCAACGAATTTCGAAGCCGCGGCCCTGAACGCCGCATTTCCCAGCATCGCGGCATGAAAAACGGTATCCGCATCCACCGACCGCACCCCTCCGCAGATATCCCACCGGTCCCAGTCCAGCCGTCTGCGGCTGTGACAGATATGCGCGAGAACGGTCATGTCGCCCGCCAGCACCGCTCCGCTGAACACCGAGTCCGACGAGACGCCGCCACGCGGGAGCAGGGGAACGGAGTCGCCTATGACGAGGAAATGACCGTGGGAGCCGTCCGTGGATATCTCGACCGACGGCATGACCAGTGTCCTGCCGATGTACCGCACACCCTCCTCGCGGTGCGGACGCACGGTGTTATGATCGCTGGGGATGACGAAATGGAGATCGAGGGAAGAGGCCGCGCGGGCGATGTCGTCATAGCCGCCGCTGCCGTCGGAATAGGTCGTGTGAACGTGGATCACGCCCGAGTACTGGTGATACCCGCCGAACGACGTTCCCGCTTCGCGCCCCTTTTCCCCGCACAGGACGGCGTTTACGGCGGATAGGGCCATGACGCAGGCAACCGCGAGAACGACACCGGTGAAAAACCGCTTTTTCATTCCGTCTCCACCCCGCAAGTGATGCTTAGTATGGACGGAAATGTGAGACGCGAATGTTAGTATTAGCGGGAATAAATCGTGAGAAAGCGGTAAGGAATCAGTTATTCCGCATGCCTTTTCAATCCGAACATCACCAGGACGTCACATATCGGTCAGAGGACAGGAGTCCCTGTCGAGAAACAGCGTTCCCGGCACGGTGGAGAGAATGGATGCGGGCAGGTCGGGAGTGGGGTCGGGAGTGGCTAAGAGGCGGGCGACGATCTCCCGCTTGATGGCATAGGGCGTCATGGTGAAGACATGCTCCGCCGCGAGCATGGCGGGGATGGTCATGGTGATGCCGCGGGCGGGAATGGAGCCGTACCCCCGGAAGTTCGGGTCCGTCATGAGCTGGCGTTTCGATTGTTCGGCGATCCCGGCAACGCGCACGTGGCGGGGATCGTCGAAATCGGTATCCCCCGGCTCGTTCAGGGCCAGGTGGCCCGAGGTGCCGATGCCCTGGCAGAGGACGGCTGGCTTCGGGAAGCGCCGCATTTCATCGGCGAACCGTGCGGCCTCGGCCTCGGGATCGCGGGCGTTCCAGCGCACGAGATGGGACGAGCGCGGGCTCACCCTGTCATAGAGCCGGACCTTCGTCTGGTGGCCGCAGGTGAATTCCTCCGGCATGTCCGGGTCGTAAAAGTCGTCCATGTTGAAGCAGTCGATCCGTCCCCAGTCCACAGCGGGTTCCGCCGCGAGGGCATCGAGGAAGGTCCCCTGGCTCTCTCCCGCAGCGAATATGACCGTCACCGTATCACGCTCTCCCAGCAGCAGCCGCAGGCATCGTGCGACCGCCGCGGCCGCAACGGCGCCCAGCTCGCGGCCGTCCCGGCACACCACGATGTCCGTGAGACCGTAATGCATGAAACATCCCTCCGTGTGTCTATGTTTCCCGCTCCGCGAGAAAGGCATCGATCATCGCACGTCCCGGCGAGGAGGTCTGGGCTCCGAGGGTGGTGACCGAGAGGGCCGCGGCGGCGCACGCATACCGTACCGCAGAGACCAGTTCCATCCCCTCCGCCAGAGAGACCGCGAGAACACCATTGAAAACATCCCCCGCCGCGGTGGTATCCACCGGCTCCACGGCGAATGCGGGAACGATTTCGGAATAATCATCCGTCCGGACGAACACGCCGCGTTTCCCGAGCGTGACCAGCACGGTTTCCACGCCCCGGCGGTGGAGTTCTTCTGCGGCCCGGCGCGCGCCATCCCCATCGGCCATGGGGATGCCGGTGAGCAGTTCCGCCTCGCTCTCGTTGGGGGTGAGGACGGTCACGCAGGAGAGAAGATCGTCGTCCAGGGGCGCGGCGGGAGCGGGGTTGAGAATGACGGGAACCCCGTTGTCGCGGGCGATCGCTGCGGCGGCGCGGACGGTGTCGACGGGCACCTCGAGCTGCATGAGAAGCATGTCGGCGGCGGCGATGGCTTCGGCGGCGGCGCTGACGTCATCGGCAGACAGGCGGGCATTCGCGCCGGACGCCACGGCGATACTGTTCTCGCCGCCCTCGTCCACGAAGATGAGGGCCACGCCGGAGCGTGCGCCGGAATCGCGGATGACCAGGCCTGTGTCGATGCCGTCGCGCCCGAAACCCTCCACGGCCCGGTCGCCGAACATGTCCGTTCCCACCCGGGCCAGAAACGTGACCCGGCCGCCGGCCCTGGCTGCCGCAACCGCCTGGTTCGCGCCCTTGCCGCCCGCAGCGGTGGAGAACTCGCCGCCGATGACGGTCTCCCCCGGCCGGGGTATGCGGGATGTCTTCACGATCATGTCGGTGTTCGAGCTTCCCACCACCAGAATTGATCCGCTCATGAGCCTTCCTCCTCGGTCCAGGCCCCGGGATAATGGGGCGAATAGAGCATCCGTTCGGGACGGGGCGCCAGGTCGCCGTTCACCACGAAGGGCGCTCCGCGTTCGGCCAGCGCCTCGATCATGCGGCCGCGCCAGTCTCCCACGAGCGACCGTCTGCCGGCGTCAGCCGCCAGATCATGCAGTTCACCCGGGTCCTCACGGAGATCGAAGAGCTGTTCGACGCCGCTGGGTGCGTGATAGACGTACTTGTACCGCTCCCCGGCTACGGCGTTCCAGTGGTTCGTCGGGCTGTAGCAGACGTCGTGCTCGAGATCGACATGGTCCCGCCAGTTCGACGCGCCCTGGAAGAGGTCCAGCACGCTCCGGCCGTCCATGTGGCGGGGAATGTCCTCTCCGGCGGCGTCGAGGAAGGTGGGAAAGATGTCACGGTGCTCGACCGGAGCGCCGATGACGAGGCCGCGCTTCCCCGGGAACATGCCCGCGGGCGGCCGCACGATGAAGGGAATGCGCGCGGAAGCTTCATAGGCATAGGTCTTACGCCACAGGTGATGATCGCCGAGCATGTCCCCGTGATCGGCGGTGAACAGGATGAGCGTATCCTCGTCGAACCCCCTCCGTCTGAGAGCCGCGAGGATACGGCCAATCTGTTCGTCGATGAAGGACACGGAGCCGTAATATCCCCGCCGGGAGCGCCGCGCCTGCGCCTCGCCGAAGTCGCCGTGCCAGGAATTGTGGTCGGACGGATCACCGTCGGCCAGCCGTCCGCACCAGTCCCCGACGGAGCGCGCCGGCATCTCGTCCTCGCGGTAGGCATCCATGAAACGCTGCGGGGGATCGTAGGGGCTGTGGGGCCGGGCGAACGAGACCTTGAGGAAGAAGGGCGCATCGCCGCCGTAACCGTCGAGGAACTCAACCGCCCTGTCCGCCGTCCAGACCGTGGGATGCAGCTCCTCGGGCGGGACATAGGTGCGGGCGCGGTAGTCGTTCCAGCCGATGCCCGTGCAGTTGTAGGCCATGCCCTTCGGGGCGTTCTCACGGAACCAGCGGCGGTAGTCGCTCTCGAAACCGGGGGATTCGACCCGGCCGGACTCGTCGAGGATGGTCCGGTGGAATCCGTGGAGGTGGCGCTGGGGAAACCAGTGCATCTTCCCGATGCCGAGGGTGTAGTACCCGGCCGCCCGCATGGAACGGGGCATTTCAACCGGATACCGCGCCGCCACGCGACCGTAACCGATCATGCCGTGATGCCAGGGAGAAAGGCCTGATAAGATAGAGCTGCGAGCGGGTGTACAACTGGGAGTTGAGCAATAAGCGGAGGAAAACAGAGCTCCCTGGCGGGCGATGGCATCGAGAT
>CAYNWJ010000133.1:0-1190 GCA_964400815.1 uncultured bacterium | reverse complement strand
CTGAACGGTCAGTCGCTGGGCGTCTCGATCCAGGGCGTGCAGGAGGGGACGCTGCTGTAGGCCGATGTGAATACTGCGCCGTCGCGGGCCAGCGAATCGAGGAACGGCGTCCTGATGACGGGATTCCCGTCGCAGCCGAGGCAGTCGGCCCGGTGCTGGTCGGTCATGATGAAGAGGACGTTCGGTCTTTTCCCGCCGCCCGAAACCGCACGCGGCGAACGCGCCGTTGCAGCCGTTCCCGCTGTCGCAGCCGCCGTCCCGAGAAACCTGCGTCGATTCATGTGAGACATGCCGTCAAACCTTCCTTCCCTGTTCGTATGCGATTGCTCCCGCAACTCCCTGCGGATCATTTCATGCGCCTGATGCGGACATCGATACCGGAACCGTCCAGCAGCTCCGCCAATTTCCCCGGGTCCTCGTCGGCGAAATGTATGGGATAGAGGATGGCGGGTGAGATCGCCCGCGCCAGCTCAGCCGCCATTCCGGGCGTGAGATTGTACACGGAATCCATGGCCATGAAAGCGATGTCGATGTTCCCCACATCCCCGATTTCGGGCACCTGCTCCGTCTCCCCCATGCAGTAGACCCTCGTTTCGCCGATGGTGAGGATGTACCCGTTTCCGAGCCCTCGGGGATGCACGAGCCGTCCGCCGGGGTTCCTGATGTTCATGAGGTTGTATGCATGGACCGCCTCGACATGGATGTCCCCGAACCTCCGTGTGTCACCCGGCCGCATGACCTCTCCGCGCTCATATTTCTCCGCGGCGGACGGTGGACAGATCACCGTCGTTTCGCCGGTCGTGACCAGCCCGAGGGCCTTCGGGTCGAGATGGTCGACATGCTCGTGGGTGATGAGGACGATGCCGGCCTTCGGCAGGGCGCTGTAATCGGCGGCGCGGCTCCAGGGGTCGATGTGGATCACCGTTTCCCCGGTCTCGAGCATGTATGAGGCGTGCCCGATGAAGGTGACGCGCAGTTCCCCCGCCGTTGTGGCGAACGTGTCCCGCTCGAAGGCGCCGTCCCCGGCATGAGCAGCCGTCCCCGCGAGGACGGCCGCCAGGACCACCGGAACATGGATCATTTCCCGGAAGACATGATGGAGCATGATGATTCCCTTTCCCCGGTCAGAGAAGCCGCGCGGCGATGATGAGCGAGAGACCGGCGATGAACGACGCGAACATGGCGGCCAG
>CAYNWJ010000132.1:0-9666 GCA_964400815.1 uncultured bacterium | reverse complement strand
TTCTTCGCACCCGGAATCCTCAGCGGTTGCGTTTCCAGCCATTGAGCTGCCAGGGAATGTCATCTCCCTCGGCGGTTCTCAAGCGGAATGCGAATGTGTCCTCGTAGCCGAAGAACTCCCTGAACACCCCCGGCCAGTCGAGCGGCAGGGGT
Organism: uncultured bacterium; assembly: GCA_964400815.1. GTDB lineage: Bacteria > Latescibacterota > Latescibacteria > Latescibacterales > Latescibacteraceae. The sequence goes on along the minus strand of CAYNWJ010000132.1, from coordinate 9,514 downwards.
ATGTCGATGTCCAGAGGCTCGTCGAGCGCCCGCGCTGTCGGGTTGAAGAGGGTGAGCGAGAGCGCGCCGTCGGGGATATCTTCGGGCATCGCGGCCCGCGAAAGGGCATCGAGCGCCGTTCCCGCCACCCGGGATGATATGCCGAGAGACTGGTCGAAACGGAAAAGCATGTCCCGGTGCACCTGGTCGACGGAACACCCGCACATGCTGTCATGGGGATGGTTTTCGAGAAGATGCCGCCACGCCGTCCGGAGATATCCACGGGGATGGTCATTCCCAAGCGCCCCCGAAACGAAAGCGCTGAACGGCTCGGCCCAGAGCAGCAGCTCGTCCTCGCAGGCGGCGTTGCTCTGCTTGAGCCCGATGCGGCTGGAAAGGACCCCGGGAATGAGCCAGTGTTCGTCGGTGTCGAGGGAATCGCGGCCCGTCTCCCTGAGTTCCCCGGTGACCGTTCGCTCGATGGTCCGCCGGTTATTCACGAGGTCGGCGAGGAAAGCGTCGAGGTCGGCATGAACGATGGTTATTCCGTCCCCGCGCAGTTCCTCGTTCGCGCGTTCGATGAGTTCGCCGGTCCGCGGTTCGATCTCGAGGTGATCGCCGCCATCGAACAGGAGCAGGGGGCCCGATGGTATGCGTTCGGCCTGTCGCCGGGTGAAATCGACAAGCCTTTGGGCGATGGTATCGAAAACGAACGGCTCGTCTATGTCACGGCTTCCGCGGACCTCGATGGCATAGGAGCAATATCCCTTACGTCCGAATCGATAGCCGGGAAGCACCGTTCCATCGGGCGCTTTCCAGTTGAACAGGCCGCCGTGCTCACGCTCGTTGAGGCCGCGCCAGAGCAGAACACCGGTTATTCCAAGCTGGTCGAATATCTGCGGCATCTGTCCGGTGTGCCCGAACATATCGCATAAAAAACCCGCCCTGGAAGGCTCAGCACCGTATTCCACGGCCATCTCCATGCCATGGATGAGATTGCGCACGAGGGATTCGCCGCTGACGAGCCACTCGTCGGGCATGACGTACCACGGGCCAAGCCTGATTCGCCCCGAGGACGCGAGGTCCCGAAGCCTGCCCTCCATTTCGGGCCTGATCTCGAGATAATCCGTAAAGGGAATAACCTGGCCGTCCAGGACGAAGGTTCGGTAGGCGGCGTCATTCTCCATCGTTTCCAGAAGTTCGTCGATGAGCGAAACGAGCCGCATCCTGAAACCCTGGAACGGTTCGTACCACTCGCGGTCCCAGTGGGTGCTGGCGACATAATAGGCGGTTCTGGTCATTGGCAGCTTCCTCGCTTCCCGCTCCGTGTATATACAACAGGAAAACGCCGCACACGTCGAAGCGCATGCGGCGTTTCATCAGTGCCCGTGATACCGTCCCGATCAGCCCCGCAGTCCCTCGGCGCCGCCCACGATCTCGGAGATTTCCTTGGTGATCTGCGCCTGGCGGGCCCGGTTGTAGGTAATCGAGAGAGAATTCAGAAGATCGGACGCGTTCTCGGTCGCCGAGTCCATGGCGGTCATCTTCGCCCCCATCTCAGCGGCCATCGATTCCAGCATGATACGCCACACCTGGACCTCGAGATGGAAGGGGATCAGCTTGTCGAAAACGCCGTACTCGTCCGGCTCGTACAGATAGTCGATGGTGTGGTCGCCCTCCTCAGCCTCAGCCGGCACGAGCGGCAGGAGCGGTTTCGTGATCTGGAGGTGCTGGATGGCGCTCTTGAACTCGTTGTAGAGGATATCGACGCGGTCATAGTTCTTGTCGAGAAACAGCTCGCATATCCGCTCCGTGGCATCGACCGCATCGGCATATTTGAGGTGATTGAAGAACATCACCTTCTCGCCGATGATGTTCACATCGGTCTTGCGGAAGAAATCGCGTCCCTTCCGGCCGATACAGAACATGTCGATATGCTTGTCCGCATGCTCGGCGAGATACTGGTTCGCGCTGCGTATCATGTTGGCGTTGAACGCGCCGCACAGACCGGCATCCGCGGTCACCAGCACGAGAAGGCGTTTGTCGTCATTGTCCCGCTCCTGGAGAAGCGGATGCATGTCGCGTTTAGCCCGCATCGCCACCTGCGCGATGATCGTGTCGAGCTGCATGGCGTAGGGACGGGCTTTCATGATGTTTTCCTGCGCGCGTCTGAGTTTCGCCGCCGCCACCATCTGCATCGCCCGGGTGATCTTCTGGGTCGATTTGATGGCGTTGATCCGCCGCCGCAGTTCTCTGATGGTCGCCATTACCTACCCCGTTCTATTTCGCCACGAACGTGGACTTGAACTCCTCGATGATCTTTTCGAGACGACCCTTGAGATCGTCGCTCAGGGTCTTCTCCTTCACGATGGCCTCGAGGATATCCTTGCCGTTGGTGTCGAGATACTTGACATATTCCTCCTCGAACTGGCGGACATGCTCGACATCCACATCGTCGAGAAATCCCATGACGCCGAGATAGAGCACCGCAACCTGCTTCTCCACCGTCATGGGATCGTACTGATCCTGCTTGAGGAGTTCCATCATCGTCTGGCCGCGCCTGAGCTGGGCCTGCGTGGCCTTGTCGAGGTCGGAACCGAACTTGGCGAACGCCTCGAGCTCGCGGTACTGGGCGAGGTCCATGCGAAGCTGGCCCGCCACCTGTTTCATGGCCTTGATCTGGGCATTGCCGCCCACACGCGACACTGAAAGGCCCGCGTTGATCGCAGGACGGAAACCGGAATAGAACAGGTTCGCCTCGAGATAGATCTGGCCGTCTGTGATCGAAATGACGTTCGTGGGAATGTAGGCGGAAATATCACCAGCCTGTGTCTCGATGATGGGAAGCGCTGTAAGCGAACCGCCGCCGTCCTCGTCACGCATTTTCGCCGCGCGCTCGAGCAGGCGCGAATGCAGATAGAACACGTCGCCGGGATAGGCTTCGCGTCCCGGAGGCCGGCGGAGAATGAGGGCGACCTGACGCCAGCTCACCGCGTGTTTCGAAAGATCGTCATAGATGATGAGCGCATGCTGACCGTTGTCCCGGAAATACTCGCCCATGGTGCAGCCGGTGAAAGGCGCGATATACTGCATGGGCGCCGGATCGGATGCCGATGCCATCACCACGATGGTGTAGTCCATGGCGCCCGCTTCCTCGAGGGAGGCGACGACCTTGGCCACGGTGGACAGCTTCTGCCCGATGGCCACATAGATACACTTGACGTCGGTGTTCTTCTGATTGATGATGGTGTCGATGGCCAGCGCGGTCTTGCCGGTCTGACGGTCGCCGATGATCAGCTCGCGCTGTCCCCGGCCGATGGGAACCATCGAGTCGATCGATTTGAGACCGGTCTGGAGGGGTTCCTTCACCGGCTGACGGACCACCACACCGGGCGCCTTGACGTCGATGGCCTTTGTTTCGGAAGAATCGATGTCACCCTTGCCGTCGATGGGCTGGCCCAGGGGATTGACCACACGCCCGAGCATGTTGTCGCCAACGGGAACGCTCATCACGCGTCCCGTGCGCTTTACTTGGTCGCCTTCGCTGACGAGCTTGTCCTCACCGAAGAGAATGCATCCCACGTTCTCCTCTTCCAGGTTCAGCGCCATGCCGAAAACACCGTGGGGAAACTCGATGAGCTCTGAGTACATGCAGTTCCGGAGACCGTACACACGCGCCACACCGTCGCCGACCTGGATGACCGTGCCGACCTCCTCGACATCGAGTTCGACCTTGAACTCCTTGATTTCCTGCTGTATGACCGAACTGATCTCTTCAGGTTTTATATTCATATCCCGACCTCGTGTTGTGGTGCCTGGTTCGGTTGCGGTTTTAATCTTTAATTATGTTAGTTGAAAGCACAGGGGACGGACCGCTCTATGCGTTCCCAGACGCAACATCACTCCGGTGCGCCTTCCTCCTGCCTGCGCTTCATTTTATCAAGTATCCTGCGAATCTGTCCGCGCACGCTCATGTCGATCAGCTTGCCGTCACCCTTGAGAATGAACCCGCCGATGATGTCGGGGTCGATGGACCGCTCGACAATCACACTGCTCTTGAAATACTGGCCGATTCTTTCCGATATATCCCCGATCTCGGCCGCCGACGGTTCATACGCGGTGGTCATGGCGATCCGCACCCGGTCGTTGAGATGATCGGAAATATCACGCAGCTCATCGGCGACAGCATCGAGTATCTCCACCCTGTCCTTGTTGATGAGCACTTCAAGCAGTTCCACGGTGAAATTGGAAAGGCCCAGCTTGTCGCCGATCCGCTTCACCGCATCGATTTTTCTTTTTTTGGGGGCGAGGGGAGTCCTGAAAAACTCATGGATTTCAGGGTCATCATCGATAATGTTGACCAGCGTCCTGAATTCGGACGCGAGACGCTCCATGCTGTCCTTGTCGACATCGCCGCGAAGAAACGCCTTCGCGTACCGCCGCGCTATTCTCCTGTCGTCGATCATTTCACACTCTTCGTCGCGTTCGTGCGTCGTTAGATACCCATGGTATCAAGATTATTGCTGATGAGCTCGCGGTGATCGTCCTCTTTGATCTCGCGGGAAAGCACCTTGCTCGCCAGATCGATGGACATGGCCGCCACTTCACGCCGTAATTCCTGCTTGATGCGCTCGGCCTCCATCGTGATTTCCTTCTTCGCGGAATCGAGGGTGGCCTGCGCCTGTTTGCGGGCTTCGGCGAGCTGCTCGCGGCTCTCGTTTGTCGCATTCTGGGTGGCGGTGTCGACAATCTCCGTTGCCTTCAGCCGGGCTTCCTTGATGATCTCATCGTGCTCGATCTTCAATTCCTCGGCCCGCCGCCTGTTCTCTTCCGCAAGCTTGAGCGACTCGTCGATCTTTTTGGCGCGCTCGTCCAGGAACTTGATCATCGGCTTCCACAGAATGGCGGAGAGCACCGCGACAAGCAGCACAAAATTCAGAATGGTAAGTAGTACGGTCGCATTAATACTGATCATGACAATATCTCTCCGGATTAATCGGCTTTGGTCCGGGCTGACAGCGGCGACACCGTTCGCGGTTCATCACCATCATCCCGAGTCACGGGACGGGAGACGATCAATCGCTGCCGTCGCGGAACGCCGAATCCACTCGACGTATCACCTTCGAGGCGTTTCATTCCAAACGCCCCGGCAATGATCACTGGCTTCCCACGACGAAGATCAGGAGCAGGGAAATGACCAGCGAGTAAATTCCCGTCGATTCGGAAACAGCCTGGCCGACAAGCATGGTACGTGTCAGAAGCGGGGCCTGCTCCGGTGAGCGGGCGATACCCTCGCACGCCTTGCCCGCGGCGAATCCTTCGCCGAGACCGGGACCGAGCGCGCCCATTCCCATGCAGAGACCGGCTCCGAGGTATCGGGCCATATCAACGAGATGAGCTCCTTCGACTGCCATGAAACAACTCCTTTGTTACGTGGGTTATGATGGTACCGTATCGTTAGGTTATTTTTCCTATCCCTTGTCGCCGAAAATCAACAGGAACGCCACGATCAGCGAATAGATCGCGCCCGCATGAGCGACAGCCTGTCCCAGAAGCATCGTACGTGTCAGCACGCCGCCTATGCGCGACACCCGCGCCATGCCCCAGATCGCCTTCTTGGCAGTGAAGCCCGTGCTCACACCGGCGCCGATCGCACCGAAGCCCATGGCGCAGCCCGCGCCGAGCACGGCGCCCATGCTGACGATGTTGTCGAGCGGCTGCTGCATCAGGCTCAGAAGCATGGCTATCACGAGCGCGAAGATACACCCCGTCTGGACGATGGCCTGTCCGACCAGCGTCGTCAGAAGCACGTTCGAGGAAATTCGGGGGTGACGTCCGATGGATTCGCACGCCGCTCCTCCCGCCTGCCCCGAACCGATGCCTGCCCCGATCGCCCCGACACCCATGCAGATGCCCGCCGCCACGCAGGCGACCGCGAAGGTGTTGGTGCCTTCGGAAGGTGCGATGAAGAGCAGAATGATCGAGACGAGCAGCCCGAAAATACCCGCCGTTTCCGCCACAGCCTGCGTGATGAGCATCGTGCGCACGATCTCGCTCGATGCCCGCGGCTGACGGGCGATGGCCTCGGAGGCCTTGAACGCCGTGTATCCCTCGCCATAGGCGCTGCCGAACGCCGCGATTCCCACCGCCAGCGCCGCGCCCGAATATTTCGCAACCATTACCCAGCTCATAGATACATTCCCTCATGATGTGAGAGGTCGATTCAATGACATGCTGCACGTCCAACAGAACTACAGGACCAACTGTTCATATCCGCGGCCGCAAACCGTTCATCACGGTCCATCGAGCACAAATGTCCCGACGTCAGTCCGCGATGGCAACAGCGATGTAGGTCATTCCCAGCATGGTGAACACGAAGGCCTGGATCGTCCCCACGAACAGACTGAAGAACAGGTTCAGACCGACCATGACCAGCGTGTATTTGAACAGATAGGAAATGACCATCACGATGATCGCTCCGCCCAGAATGTTGCCGAACAGACGGAACGCGAGCGACACCCCCTTCGCCATCTCACCGATCACATTGAGCGGCGCCATGACGAAAAAGGGATCGAGGTAGCTCTTGAGATAGGCGCCCACGCCCTTGACCCGGATCGATTCCACGTGGACGATGAAAATCACGGCGAGCATGTGCCCCACGGTGACATTGAGATCGCGTGTCGGCTCCACGGCAAACGGAAAGGACCCGGCAATGTTCGATATGAACAGGAAGATGAACAAGGTTCCGAGCATGGGGATGTGACGCGGGCCGTGCTCTCCGAGCGTCTGCTCGACCAGGCTGCGGAAGAGATCGACAACGATCTCGAACACGTTCTGCAGGCGGCCGGGCACGCTCTTGAGAAAGCGCGTCGCCATGAAAGCGCATATGACTATGATCGCGTCGATTATGAGCATCATGATCGTGGTCGCCTTGTTCAGAGACCAGAAGGTACCCTCCCCCTCGGGCGTTCCGTCCAGGTTCCACCGGCTCACATTCTGGAAATCGGCAAGACCGAGCTCGTATTTGACGAATTCGATGATGCCCAGGTCAGCCACCACCTCCCCGTCGCCTTCAGCCTTGTCGCTGAAACCGCCCAACACGGCAAGGATAACAATTTCCAGCACAAAAATGACGATCGCCAGGATCAGTAATTTCTTTCCGCCCATGATGTCCCTTTATCCATCTGTTCGTCGGTTCTCGTCCCGCCGGCCCGGGCCGGCATACCGTCGCTTATCAGTACATTCAATCTTTGACACGCTCGCGAAGGGCGTCACGGACCTGGCCCGCGAACAGCACCACCTGAACGAAGAAAAGCCCCGCGAAGGCGGCCAGAATGTTGAAATCAGTCTGCGTGGCAATCACGGCAAGGAACCCGAAGAGGATCGCGAATCTCAGGGCAAACCTGCCGATGATAAAACCCCGGGCCTTTTTGGGGGCCTTTCCCGTCATTTCGAATGCATCGACCGCCATCAACTGGAAATTCACCACGCTCAAAGCCACACCAGACATGAAACCCAGTCCGGCCTGTTTGGACCAGACGAGGAGCAGCGCGATCCCGATACCGGCTCCCGCTATGATCGCCCTCTTCTGCGTTCTTCGCACGAAGGAACGGGCTGATGACTGATCGTCCATGCCACCGTTCCCGGTTCAGGTGCCCGCGACACCGGGTTCACGAATTGCTTTTCTCGAGGAACGGTTTATGGTTCAGGCCCGGTTTCTGCTGTGTCTGACGTTCGCCGCTGGAACAGTTGCCTGTGAACAGGGCCCCTTCCTCGATGACGAGGAGTTTCGCTGTAAGATCGCCTTCCAGGCGCGATGTGCTCTCGAGCGTGACCTTGTTCGACGCCACCACGTTGCCCTTGATGTTGCCGCCGATGATGGCGTTCTTCACCTTCACCGACACCTCGTCGAGCTCCCCGGTCGAACCGACGATGAGCGTGTCTGATGCGTTGAGATTACCCTTGAACGTACCGTCGATACGAATGCTCTGGGCCACCTCCATGCTGCCTTCTATCCTGGTGCCTTTGCCGATGATGGTGTTCATGGCCCCTTCGGGCTCGTGATTCCTGGCCATGGGTTCCCCCATACTGTCGATTTCGAGAATATTTTGCCTGACGCTGTCGAACCAGTTCGCGCTCACGTCTCATAGAATCCGCAAACAACGGGGTTTGACCGTCCATGATGATCCTTATGGGACCACCACGAAGAATTCCAAATATACAAACTCACGTCCGGCGGCACAAAGCATTTCTTTATCCGTCGTTCCGGGCGAGATTCATGACGCTTTTTCTGTCCAGGGTCAGAAGCGGGTCGACAGGCTGTCCCTTGTAATACATGCCGAAATGCAGATGAGCCCCGGTGCTGGAACCTTCCGTGCCGCCATAGATCGCGATCTGCTCTCCCTTGCGGACCGTATCGCCGTATTTCACAAGAAGCGACTGGTTGTGACCGTACCTCGTCTCCCAGCCGTTGCCGTGATCGATAATGATATATTTGCCGTATTCCCTTTCGACCCCCGCATAGGTCACCGTGCCGTCGGCAGACGCATGTACCGCCGACCTGCCGGAAGCGATCAGGTCGATACCGGGATGATCAGTGCGGGGATCGTCGGTTTTCCTGAACCCGGCGGTGATCTGCCAGGCGTCAATCGGCCACGTCGTGGGGATCCTCCGCTGCCGCGCCTCCTCCCCGGCTATCGCCTGCTCCAGTTCGTTCCGGGCGGCGGCGGAAACACCGGTTTCGCTCTCGTCTCCGAGCCCGGTCAAGTCTGCCGCCACAGGCTCCGGAAGCTCTATATCACTTCCCAGGATGGCGCGGAGCTTGGTCTCCTGCTGCTCGTACATGTCGAGACGGGCCGCCACACGGTCGAGCTTTTCGGTGGCGTCGATCAGCTGGCTGTTGAATGTCTTGTATTTCAGGACACGGGCATACATGAACCCGAGGGAGATCATGGAAACGAAACCAATCATGAGAAAGAGGCATACGAACCAGAACGCCGCCTTGAACCACGCGTACCGGCGCATGGTGATGCGCCACTTGCGCATGCCCGCTCCGTCCTCGGGAATGATCATGATGGAGATGTATTTGTCTTTGCCGGCGACCATATTCACCCGTTTTGCGGAAGGAAATTCAGGAACATGCAAGATAGGAAATTTCAGGCTGACTGTCAATCAGTTTCGGGGACTGGCAATCCCCCATTTTTTAGCACAAACTTATATTTCGAGGTTTTTCAGTTTCTGAACCGGGATTTTCGGGATTACGGGATGAACCACGATTAGAATCCTGTCAATCCTTGAATCCCATTAATCATGGTTCAAGCGGCTTACGGTCAATCGTCATTCTTCCCTCGTCGCCATCATCGGTTAATTGCGGTATTATCAAATGTTCAAAGAATCTTTTTTCTTATTTTATGGATGTAATACCATAAATAACAATATCCGGGTATCAAGTTTAGTAAGCAATGCATGATTCAGCAGTTATCTGCAAAGCCCCCTTCCGTCGCTTCGCGCCACCTTCCCCCGAAGCGGGAGAAGG
>CAYNWJ010000131.1:0-9739 GCA_964400815.1 uncultured bacterium | reverse complement strand
GGAACTCCTGGGGAAGTATTCCTACGATGATTTCCAGAAACCGGGTAAATGCCTGTCCTGTCACAATGATATCTACCGTCAGTGGGAACAGTCGATGATGGCGCAGGCATACACCCATCACTGGGACGAGATCGAATATTTCGACCTGGCGGTGCAGCATGCGAAGGTGAAACCGTCCCTCAAACCGGTCGTGGACGGCTGTAACGGCTGTCACACGCCCCTGGCGTTCGCCGCGGGTGATGTCACGCCCCCGCGCCCGTCGGAAAATTCCCGGGCCAACGAATCCGTGTCATGCGAAGTGTGCCATACCATCAAGGGATTCAAGGGGGAACAGCCGTTCAATTTCAACTATGTCCTGTCTCCCGGCCGCACAAAATACGGGAACCGCGAGGGAGTGGACTCCCCTGAACACAAGACCGTGTATCTCGATTTCATGGAAAGCACGGAATTGTGCGGGACCTGTCACAACGAACAGAGTCCCTATGGCGTTTGGGTGAAGTCCACCCAGATCGAATGGAAGGAGGGACCGTACGCGGAACAGGGCGTCACCTGCCAGACCTGCCACATGCCGACCGCACCCGGCAAGAACGCGAAGATGTCGAAGACCCATGACGATATCGGCCAGCATCTGTTCCACGGCGCCCATGTGACGAGCAAACTCGCGGGGGCCATCGAGATGCTCGTGCAGCCCCAGGTGCGCGAGACGGAGCCGGGTTACCCTGTCAAGGTCAATGTGCAGCTCTTCAACGGCAAATGCGGCCACAAGGTCCCCTCCGGATCGGTCGAGGACCGTATCATGTGGCTGCATGTCGAGGCGAGAGACAGCAAGGGCAAGTCCTACCATATACCGGTGGACGAAAAGGGGTTCGAGGGTGAGGAATACACCATTGCGAGCGAGGACCTCGCCTACCAGGATCTCGGCGATATCCTCGAGAAGGACGGTTTCGAGGGATTGCCCCGCGACGGTGTCCCCGTCGGAGACCGTATTTTCAGAATGCCCTATTTCGACGAGCAGGGACGCATGACGATCTGCCAGTGGAATACGGCCTCCCTCGGTGTCGACTACCGTATCGGCCCCCGGGAGACCAAGATCGAAACCTGCACCTGGAACCTTCCCGGAGATGTGCCCGAGGGCATGGTGACGGTTACGGCGACCCTGTATTACAGCAGGCTGGTCCGTCCGGTGGGCGAGTTTCTCGATGTTCCCGAGGACGAGCTCGAACCGGTGGTGATAAGCAGCGCCGAAACGCAGTTCGAGGTGTATTGGTAGACGCTTCGCTCCTGCGATGGAATTGCCGCCGGCTGAGTCCGGTGCTCATGAATGATAACGCGACAACGACGAATCGATGACGGGAGGAATCAATGTTCAGAAAGAGCGTTCAGTATATCGTTTTATTCATCTTCATTCTCGCGGTGGTGTCGCCGCAGGCCGCGAAGACCATCCCCGCCTTCGCGCGGAAGTACGGCCTCTCGTGCACGACCTGTCATACTGCCGCGCCCAAACTGAAGGCCTATGGGGATGATTTCGCCGGAAACGGATTTCAGCTTCCCGACGACGACGAGCCGGTCCGCGCCTTCCAGGACACAGGTGACGATAATCTTCTCCTGCAGAGGGATTTTCCCCTCGCCATCCGGTTCGACGCCTATGCCCGCTACCAGTCAGAGCACGACGTGGACAACGATCTCCAGACGCCATTCGGTCTCAAGGTCATGTCGGGCGGCAATATCGCGAAGGACATCGGATACTACTTCTATTTCTATATGGACGAGCGGGGAGAGGTCGCGGGAGTCGAGGACGCCTATGTTCATTTCAACAACATCAAGGGCACAGAACTCGACCTCATGATCGGTCAGTTCCAGATTTCGGACCCCCTTTTCAAGCGTGAACTGCGACTCACCTATGAGGACTACAAAATCTACACCACGGAAGTGGGTGCGAGCTCGGCGAACCTGAAATACGACCGCGGTGTCATCGCCACCTATTCGCTTCCCACGGGTACCGATTTCGTGGTTGAATTGATCAACGGCAACGGCATCGGCGAGGCCGGGGGCGACCATCTCTTCGACGACGACAGTTTCAAGAATGTGTTCGCGAAGGTCTCCCAGGGCATATCGATCGCCACGGTCGGTCTTTTCGGCTACACGGGCTCGGAAGACGGAGAAAACGGCGACAATGCGTTTTCCTACCTCGGTCCCGACATCAGCGTGGGGACGGAGCGGGTGGAGGTGAATGCCCAGTATGTGCTGCGCACCGACGACAACCCGCTGTTCCTGGCCGCGAAACCGAAGGATGAGATCGAGACGACCGGCGTCATCGGCGAAGTGGTCTTCAATCCCTTCCCGGACACGTCGCGCCTGTTCGGCGTGCTGTTGTACAACAAGGTCGATTCGGATTTCGACAATCTCGACTATGAATCGATGACCGCCCATGTGAGCTGGTTGTTCAAGACGAACCTGCGTTTCACTGCTGAACTCACCCAGGATATGGAGCATGAGGAAACGCTTATGGGCGTGGGTTTCATGACGGGATTCTGAGAAGTAGACCGGCGGGGAACGGCCTGCGTGCCCGATCCGGCCGGACACAATGAATGATTCGTGCGGGCGGAACGTTTACCATGCGTTCCGCCCCTTTTTCATTATCCGGGTATCCAGGTCGGTAAGCAACGCATGATTCAGCTGTTTTCTCTGCAAAGCCACCTTCCCCCGAAACGGGAGAAGGAAAAGCACCACGGGTCGGGCACCCTCTCTCCCTTCAGGGGGAGAGGGGATATCGGGAGAGGGGGACGATGGATCTGCAACTATACGCCTGAATCCCGGAGAAGGGGAAAGGATGCTGACTTAACTGGATAACCGGCTTTCATTATCGCGGAAAACGCCAGCTGAATCCCGCGCCGACAAACCAGTCGGCAGCGGCGTCACTCGCCCCGGCGCCCACCGCCAGATCGAGCTGGAAGGTGTCTGTCAGCAGCCATGTGCCGCCGGCGTCGAAGAGGTTTTCCGTGCCGCCCTCGGCGTTCAGGGGTGTCCGGCCGAAGAATTCGAAGAAGACGCCGAGCCTGTCGGTCACCCCTCTGCCGAGCGCCACGGAATAGGGCATCCACGCGAGGGTGGTCAGGTTCCCGTGCTCGGTGTTGGAGCTTTCCCAATTGACCGCGAAATTGTATCCCAGCGACCATGCATCGGAAATGGTATGCGCGAAGGCGAGCCGCACGGACGGGTCGAACCGGTCGCTGGTGTAGCCTGTCTCGCCCACGGGGATTGTCACGTGCTGGAGAATTGCGGCTTCCGGTATCCAGCCCTCTTCGCTCCACAGCCGAAGCTTGTATCCCACCTCGGCGTCTCCGAAACCGCTCGTGTCGCTGTCGGGATCGATGGACCAGCCGGAAAGGCCGAAGCGCAGTTCGACACGTTCCCGGAACCCGTACCGTAGCAGGGTGCCTGGAACATCGATCATGCCGGTTTTGCCGGCATCGGTGTAGACAGCGCCCGTTTCGAGCTGAACAAGGCCGCGGCCGGTGATGTTCGTGGATTCGGTCTGGTCGGGACGGTCGGTGACAAGATCCGGCGGCGCCTGGGAGTGGGCCGTGAAAGGTGCGGACATCATTACTGCCAGAAGGAAGGGAACGGTGCGGCGAAGCACCGGGGAACAGTGAATATTCGGCATGGATTCTCCCCGATTATGGAATTTCATTCATGGGTGACCATGCTGCAATATACATCCCCCGGCGTGATATTTACAATCATTAAGATGGATGAACTACTATATGCATTCATCCTGCGGGAGTGGTGAACTGTCGGACAACAGGTTCGATGGCGCCTATGTCTTTATTATAAATGAATATATGCGTTAATACGCCCCCGCGGCGCGAGTTCCCCCTCTTTCACATGCGAGAATGGGGGATGTCACGGAATGACGGGGGGTGAGTGCTGCTTTTTCACAGCCTCCCTGCAAAAGACCCCCCTCGGACTTCGTCCGGTCCTCCGCTCCAAGGGGGGGACGTCCGGACTGCCGGAGTCTCATTACCTCCCCTCCATGTAAGAGGCGCACATGTCAAGATGGAAGAAATTCCATATGCATTCATGCTGCGGGTGTGGTGATCCGCCGGAAAACTTCTTCAATGACCAGCGCCACCCCGAGAATCGCGGCAAGAGACGGTCCGCAGGAAAAGTCGAAATTCCATGAGAACGCCAGACCGCCGATGGTCACGACGATACCGAGCAGCCATGCGATGAAAAGCCGTTTCGCCCAATTCCCCGTGAACATGGCGGAAAATGCGGCCGGAATGATGAGGAACGAAAAGGTGAGAAGCACTCCCGCGATCTCGACGGAATAGGTGATGACGACGCCCATGGTGGCATAGAACAGAAAGTCCCACAGCGTGGTTCGCCAGCCCTCTTCCGCGCATTCGCGATAATTGCAGGAAATTTCGATGAACCTGCGCCTGAACGTGAAATGTACCGCGCCAATGACGACATACACCGCCAGGCAATGCAGGACACCGGCCCAGTCGACCCAGAGGATGCTGCCGGTGAGCATTTCCTCCATGTGGATGTCACCCCCGGCCGCCATGGCGAATATGAAAAGTGTCGCCGCGGCGGCGATGGCGTAACTGACTCCGATGACCGTTTCCTGGGATATGCGGCATATCCGTTTTGCGGTGAAGGCGAAAAAGGCGGCTGCGGCCGTGGTGAATGCCAGCGCGGTCAGACGGGGAAGCGCGCTGCCGTCGTGGGGATCGGCGTGAAAGAACAGCGCGGCCACCGTGGCGCCCATTGCGGAAATCTGGGCGATGGCGATGTCGATGAAAATGATCTCCCGTTCGAGGACGTGCAGGCCGAGATAGCAGAGAATGCCAAGCACGATCACGCAGGCGGTGAAGGAGGGAAGAAGAAAAACGATGGCTTCCGTCATTGGGGTGGGTCCTTCCGCTTGTCGGTCAATTCAGGGTTTGGCTATTCTGTACAGAAGGGCCGCGAAAAAACACGCTCCCAGGGCAAGCACCAGTGTGGGGCCGTATGGCAGCCGTGCGAAATAGGACAGGAGCAGGCCCCCGATGGAGGCGCCGTATCCCACGATCCATCCGACGGCGAGGCAATTCCGCCAGTCGTCGCTGAAAAGAATGCCGATGGCCGCCGGTATCATCAGAAACGAATAGGCAAGGAGCACACCGGCTATGGGAACTATCAGCACGGTGATGACGCCCTGGGTGAGAAAGAAGAAAATGTCCCACAGCGTTTCGTTCTCGGTTTCGGTGCCGTCGGTGATGCCGATGATACGTCCCCGAAACACATAATGAAACAGGGAGATGATGATGTAGGCCGCCACGGTCGTCCAGACGAGCGGCCAGGTCACCCACAGCATGTGCCCGGTCAGGGTCTGTGTCACATACGACAGTCCCCCGGTGATCTTGTCGGCGACGAGGAGGGAGGCCACCAGGGCCAGACAGTAGATGATGCCTATCACCGCTTCACGGGGAAAGGAGGAGCTCCGCGGTTTCACCGTCGCCAGAAGCACGGCGCCCACCGCCACGGCGGCGAAGGATATCAGGTATGACTGCACCGTGCCTCCCTCGATGCCCACGGCGATGCCGGCGATCACGCCGAATGCGGCAAGCTGGTCGAGTGCGAGATCGGAAAATATCAGTCCCCGGCGGATGATGTGCACCCCGATGTAGGTGTGTACTGACAGGACAACGGCGATCAGGATGGCCTGTATGATGAAAAATGAGAAGAAATCCTGCATGAACCGGGCTCCCATGGTGTCGAGTGATTGACGTTACCTTCCGCTGGAAGTCGCGCCGCTTCCTCCCGATGTGCCCAGCGCCCGGTTTATGCTGTCGATCCAGAGATCGACCAGGGCGAAGTTGTCGGTCGCTTCGGGTACGGAGTGCACGGAAAGCGGGAGCGCCAGGGCGGTGATGCCGGTCCGCTCGGCGATTGCGGCGGGCTTGCGCTGTTCGAAATAGTTGGCCACGAGCATGACGCTGATTCCCTGTTCCTCGATCAGGTTCACGCAGTACTGGACATGTTTCGGCGTGGGGGGGATGCCCGGTTTCGGCTCGATGAACCCGACCACCTCCAGGCCGAAATCACGGGCGAAATAGGACCAGTTCTTGTGGTAGGCGATCACCTTGTCCCCGCGGAAGGGAAGGGCCTCATTCATCCATCCGCCCAGGCGGGTGACGAGCTTCTCTCCCTGGTATTCCTTGTCGAGAAAGTCGAAGAGGGTTCCGCTCAGAAGCAGATCGCAGAGCCGCTGACCTCCGAACAGTTCCACAAGCTCTTCACCGAACAGTCTCCGGTCCACCTTGTCCACGAAAGCCTTCTGGTTCGCCTCATAGAAATCGGCATTGTCGGGATCGACCTTTTTCAGGCCGATAAGGATGTTTTCTGATATGGTCCGCCAGTTGATCGGGCTCGTGTGAATGTGGGGATTTCCCGACACATGGACATCGCCTTCCGACCTGCTGATGGCGCCCTGGGGTTTCTCCAGAATATCGAGATTCGTGTAGGCGGTGACATATCCCAGTCCGCCGTCCATGATCTTACGGTTTCGGGCCTTGTCGAGGAGCGTCGAGGCCCAGACCTCGAGGTCCATGCCTGTCAGAACGAACAGATCGGCCTTTCTCAGCTTGAGGGCCAGACTGGGCTTGGGCGCCACGAAATGCGGATCCTGGTCGCCCTGGGAGAGAAATTCCACCGTTACCCGGTCCTTGCCGATTTCCTTGGCGATCGTCGCGAAGTCCGAAAATGTTGTGACGATATTTACCGCGGCCATGCCCTGTCCGGCCGCGAACATAATGATACAGGCCGTTAAGAGTGCTGTCCTGATCGTGGTAGCTGGATGTTTCATCATGGCTTTCGCCTCCTGGTTGCTATGATTTAATAGGCTTCGTGCTTGTGCGGGCCCATGGACCAGACGGTGTGGAGGAAGAGGCTGTGGTCCTCTTCCGCGAACGTCCGTTCGGTATAGCTGTATTGGAGCCGGAACATGACGAATTCGCTCTGCCAGAAATCGTAGGTGGGCGAGACGTCCCACATGCTCTCGTCATCGGCGGCGAATACCGGCTCCGAATAGGAAAAGCGTACACCGACCCATCTGCGCTGGCCCATTTTGCTCTTGATATAGGAATAAAAGCCCATGCGTTCCATGGTGTCGGCGGGAGTTTCCTTCGAGACGAGAAAGGCTTCCGTCCTGAATTCCACGGTTTTGTAGTGGGATTCTCCGGCGGGAACCCATTTGCAGGTGACATCGACGCCGCCGACGGTCGAGAAGAGGTCCGCGTCCTTGTCCCCGTGACCGTGGGCGCCCGAGAGGCCGAGCTCGAAATAGGTGTTCCTGGTGACATCCCAGAAATTCTTGAAATGGACGACACCGTAGAAGCTCTCAGATGAGTCGTCAAAGATGATGCCGTCACCGCCCCCGGCGACCTCGACATCCAGTTCGTTCGCATGGGCCCAGAGGCCGGGGATGAGCACATTGCCGCTGATCCCGAATCCGCCCAGGTTGCCGTTGCCGAATATGCCGACCAGCGCCGAGGGACGGTCGAACTGGGGAAGGCCGTGATCGTGGTAACGGTTGAGTATGCCGAACTGGTTGAAATACTTGCCGATTTTCAAATTGATGCCCATGGGCATGTTCAGCCATTCCATGTAGGCCTCGTCAACGAATCCGGACAGGGACTCGTCTCCCTCGCCGGGCACGCCGAACATGAATTTCCCGCGGGTGAATGGGTCGAGTGGCGCCATGAAATGGAATCCCACGTCGCGCATCATGAAACGGTTCCTGCCGTCCGTGAAATCCCCCGGATCGATGACAGTATCATCATCGCTCGACGAATACGCCGCGAAGAAATCCCCGGTCACGCTGATCTCTGGATTGAGCTGGCTCTGCTGCCGTTCCTGGCCCTTGAAGACGGTAACTTCCTGACGGTTGCCGCGGCGGTTTCGCTGACGGCCCGACATGTCTTCGGCGTCCTCGAGGAGTTTCATGAGTTCGTCGTCGTCTTCATCCGTTTCTCCGGTTCCCGTTTCTCCGAGGCGCTTCTCGAGTTCCTCGATTCGTTCGAGCAGCTGTTGCAGCCGATCATCGGAACGTCCGCCCCGGCCGCGTCGTTCCTGGGCGGAGGCGGTCTCGATGAGCATGATGAGTATGAAGAGGAGCGTCAGGCAACTACGCATATCGCATTACTCCCGGTAAATGGTGTAGAAAATGGTGCGCCGCATCCCGCAATGGTATGCCTGAGCGGTGCGGTTTGTCATGGGCAAGTATCATGATTCCGGTCGGGACGATCCCAACGGATTTCATATTTTTCATGTGAATAAACTGATTCAGCGCGGTGGCGCGCGGAGGGAAAAGATATGTATATGGAGAGGAAGTGAGGGACGCCACTGGTCGGAAAGAAAACAGCCGAACGCGAGCGGCAGAAAGATGCAGAGAAATGCGAAAACCAGTGTCCCGCCCAGTTCCGTGGATTGGTAGGCCGAACAGAGGGGACACTTGTTTGGTTTCAGGAGGTTGTCGGTCATGTGGCCACGGACAAAATCGTGACCGATCACCCCGAGAGCGAAGAGGGCGAGAAGCAGAAAGAGAATGTGTAATGGCTTGTTTCTCATGGTATCGTATTCCGGTCGCGGCGTCCATGCATGGATCATTGACACTTCTTGGATCACGTCCGGATCGCTCGAACCCAACAGGATACGGTTCAGCTCATGCCAGCCACTTCGATCCGGTTGAGTGAGCGCATGAGGGAAGCGTTCGCCCGTTCGGTGTCGATGTCTTCACTGTTCGATTCCAGGCGTTCCCTGGCGCGCTCCTCGGCTGCTCTGGCCCGTTCGGTGTCGATCTTGTCCGCCTTTTCCGCCGTGTGGGCGATGATGACGGTCTTTTCAGGCATGACCTCGCAGAATCCACCGGAGATGCTGACAAGGGTTTTTTGGGTGCCGATGTTGATGATCACGGGACCGATGGTCAGGGCTGTGAGAAACGGTGTATGTTCCGCGAGTATTTGGAACTCACCGTTCTCGCCGGGCGCCACGACAGAATCGACATCGCCTGAAAACAGGACCGACTCGGGAGTGATGATCTGAAATTGGAAGGTGTTATCAGCCATTATTTCTGCCGCTCCAGAATCTTATTGCCTTTATCCACGGCCATTTCGATCGTGCCGACATTGACGAAGGACTGTTCGGGAAGCTCGTCATGTCTGCCCTCGATGATCTCCTTGAATCCCTTGATGGTATCCTCGAGCTTGATGTACTGTCCCTCGAGGCCGGTGAACTGCTCCGCCACGAAGAAGGGCTGTCCGAGGAAACGTTCGATCTTTCTGGCGCGCTGGACGGTGATCTTGTCGTCGTCGGACAGCTCGTCCATGCCGAGAATGTTGATGATGTCCTGCAGGTCCTTGTAGCGCTGGAGGATGTTCTGGACCTCGCGGGCCGTGTCATAGTGATCGTCGCCCACGATGCGGGGATCGAGGATCCGCGATGAGGAGTCGAGGGGATCCACTGCGGGATAGATGCCCTTCTCCACGATTGCGCGGTTGAGCACCGTGGTGGCGTCCAGATGCGAGAATGTCGTCGCCGGCGCCGGATCGGTCAGGTCGTCCGCGGGAACATAGATCGCCTGCACGGAGGTGATCGATCCCTTCTTTGTCGAGGTGATCCTCTCCTGGAGGAGACCCATCTCAGTGGCGAGTGTCGGCTGGTAGCCCACGGCGGAAGGCATGCGGCCCAGAAG
>CAYNWJ010000130.1:0-9795 GCA_964400815.1 uncultured bacterium | reverse complement strand
GAGGGGGGTTATTATGATCCCGGACTGAAGTCCGGGGAATGCTCTTGATTCATATCTTTAATCACCGGAGCAATAATCATGGTTCAAACGGTGGAAGATCAATCATCATTCTTCCATCGCCGCCAGCATCGGTTACATGCGGTATTATCAATTGTTCAAAGAATCTTTTTTGCCTGTATATCTGGATGTAATACCATACTATTATAATAGCTTACGTGGATTATCCGATGGGTTTTTGGGGGATTGCCAGAAAAGATTTGTCCCTTGGGGAAGCGGCTTCGGAATGGAACACGACAATCCGGCGGACGAAGCGCGGATGGTTCTGATGAGAGAAGAGTGGCGCGGCCGTCCGGCACGATCATATGACAGAGAACATGAAAGAGGAAAAAACCTTGTTTCCCTCAGGTGTCACGTGTTATTAATATATAAAGGTAACAAACTGAACATTCATGCCTTGATCACGCAGTACGGTTCACAGCAAGACATATCCGGACAAAGTATATCATGAAAGACGAGAGACAACAGAACGGCCGGTCCCGAATTGACACCGTCGAGAAGGGCATCGGACGGATCGAGAAGAACCAGCTCAGGAATTTCTATTCCCGGAGCGCGATACCGACGTTCATCGTTGAATGGGAGTCGAAGAATATTATCAGCTGCAACGAAGCCATGGAGAAATTGACGGGATATGACGCCGGCGAGATGCCCGACACGAAAACGTTCATGGAGAAGATGTATCCGGACGATGAATACCGTTCAACCGTATACGAGTACAGTTCGAAATTCTTCAACAGGACGGCCGATGTCACGCGGCGTGATTTCAGGATCACCCACAAAAACGGCTCATCGAAATATGTGCGTTATTCTGTCAATTCCCTCGACAGCGGATCGCGTGAAAACGCCTATCTCATCGTTCACATGGAAGATGTATCCGATAAAGTGACGGCCGAGCATTCACTCAGGGAAAGCGAGGAACGGTACCGGACGCTTTTTGACGCCTCACCCGTTCCGATCATCGTGCACAGCGGGGGAAAGATCGATTTCCTCAACAACGCCGCGGTCGTTACCCTCGGCGGCGACAGCGTCGCCGATTTCATCGGCAAACATGTGATGAACTTTGTACACCCCGATTTCCGGGAACACGCGGAACACCGCATCAGGGGAATATATCAGAAGAAGCACGAACAAACTCCATCCGAAGAACGCTTTGTTCGTCTGGACGGCTCCTTCATCGATGTCGAGGTCACGGGAACGGCGATAGATTACATGGGCAAGCCCGCCGCGCAAATCGTCTTCCACGACATCACCGACCGTAAAAAAGCGGAAGAGCTCGTAAAAAGAGACCGCGATGCTCTCGAACGGGAGGTGGAGCAGCGCACCGCAGAGCTCAGGGAAAGCGAACGGCGCCACCGCATGGTCATCGAAGGGACGGACGATCTGATCACCCGGGTCGACGGCCGGGGCATCTACACATTCGTCAATGTCGCCGGCGCCAAGATATTCGGCGTTCCCGTGCATGAACTCGTGGGCAAACCCGCGTTTGAAAGCATCCATCACGAAGACCGCGAAAGGACGGAAAAGGCTTTCGCCGGCTGGATCGCGACCAAGGCCGAGCACGTTACATTCGAAAATCGTCTCATGAGCCGGTGCGGCAAAATCCATCACATGCACTGGAACATCACATTCAATTACAGGGATGACGGGACCATTGATTCGATAGATTCGATCGCCCGCGATGTGACAGAACTCAGACGGGCCGAGCACTTGCAGCGTTTCCTGTCAACGATCATCGAGGCCACGGACGACATCGCGGTCATAAAAGACCTGGACCTTCGGGTGATCGCCACCAATACCGCCTATGCCCGGGCCGCCGGGAAATCTGGGGTTGACGAGCTCATCGGAAAGACTGACGCGGAGATTTTCGGGGTTTCCCCGGACACGGAACCGGTCAGGGGATACATGGAGGACGAGCGAAAGGCCCAGACACTCCCGCCGGGTGAAGCGATCATTCGCGAAGAGGACGTGGTGTATCCCGACGGGAGCATCCGGACATTTCTTACGCGGAAATTCCCCGTGTACGACCAGAACAAGACGCTGATCGCCACGGCCAACATCTCCACCAACATCACCGAGCGCAAGAACGCGGAATTACAGCTTCGCCAGGCCGCGGATATCTTCGAGAACATACAGCTGGGCCTGGCGATCATTCGGTTGGAGGATCGGAATGACGATCATTCGCTCGTCATTGTCGCCGCGAACAGGGCGGCTGAAAAGATGACAGGGTACAATTTTTCCGAAAAGGCTGAAGAGCGGATCATCGACATCCTGCCGGGATTTTCGGAAACCGGCATGCCCCGGCTCTTCGCGGACGTGATACGGACCGGAGAATCCAGGGAACTGGATGAAATCTATTTCGGCGATGAATCGGTTGTTGACGGCTGGTACCATGTCAGGGCATTCCCCCTTCCCGAGAACCGGGCCGGCATCGCCTTCGAGAACGTGTCGGCGCGAAAACAGGCGGAGGACGAGCTGAAACTCCTCAACACCGGCGTAACCCAGGCCTACGACACCATCGTCATCACCGACGCCGATGGCTCGATCGAGTATGTGAATCCCGCCTTCGAATCGGTCACCGGTTATTCCCGAAGCGAGGCCATCGGCCGTAACCCCCGCGTTCTGAAAAGCGACATGCATCCCGACGAGTTCTATGCGGAGATGTGGAAAACCATCACCGCAGGGAACATCTGGAAGGGCGATCTGGTCAATCGCCGTAAGGACGGAGAACTCTACCACGAGGAAATGACCATCACGCCGGTATACAGCAACGGTGAAATCACCCATTTCGTCGCCATCAAACGCGATATTACCGAGCGGAAACGCCTCGAGGAAAATATCCGCAGGCTGCGCCGCGAATACGAGGCCTTCATGCGGCACGAGATCAAGAACCTGCTCTCCCCCATCCACGGTTTTTCCGACCTGCTCCTGATGACCGGCGAGCAGAACCTCACCGACCAGCAGCACCTCTACCTCTCCCGCATCAAGGAAAGCGCGGGCAACGCGGTCTATCTCATCGACAATCTGAAAATGCTCCAGGACATAGAGGCGGGGCGGTACGAGTTCGAAACGTTTGAATTCCCTCTCGGGGACATGATCGAAAAAATGCTTCTGGAACTGAGGCTCATGGGCGGGGAAAACGGAGTGTCGATCGAGTTCGAGAACAGGGGAGGAAACGCGACCGCGAATATCGACTACAACCTTGTCTCGGGTGTGTTCCACAATCTCATCAAAAACGCCGTGGAGCATGTGGCAGTCCTGGACAATCCGAAAGACAAGACCGTCGGCATCGGTGTCGATGTCACGGAAACCTCAATCGTCATCGCGATCAACAACCGCGGCGAGCCGGTCCCTCCTGAGAAGCTCGAACTGTTTTTCGAAAAGTTCAATTCGGACCGTTCGAAGAAGAAGGAGGGCACGGGCCTGGGCACGACCTATGCCTACCTCGTGACACGGGCTCACGGGGGAGATATCACCGTTACATCCGACGCCGACGCCGGCACCACAGTAACGATCACCTATCCGCGTTCCAAATAACGACGATGTGCGACAGTACGCTGCACGGACCCCTTTCCTGTCTGCCAAACACTATGTCAGCGGGCTGAAGCCCTGAATGTCCGGTTCGGTGATACGATCCACCTGATGGAGTGCGTCAAGCTGTCCCATGAGTACGAGCTGATCGCCGACCTCGAGCACGGTATCCACCGGAGGACGAATCCTGATCGACTCTCCCTTGCGGCGCAATCCCACGATGATGCTTTCAGAGATGGACGTTATCCCCGTGTCGATGATCTTCTTCCCGGAAAGCGAAGAATTTTCCATCACCTCGACCTCGACCAGGGTCAGACGGATTTCCTCGGCCCGGGCAAGACCGTCGAGAAAATGGGTGATGGATGGCCTGAGCATGACCGAGGCGATGCGGCTTCCGCCGATCTTGTGGGGCGAGACCACACGGTCGGCGCCGGCACGGAGAAGCTTTCGTTCGCTTTCGAACTCATGGGCCTGCGTGACGATATGTATGTCGGGACGGAGACCGCGGGCGGTGAGGACGGTATAGACGTTCCCCTGATCATGCGGAAGAACGCTGACCAGACCCTTGGCCCTCATGATGCCGCACCGTTCGAGATCCTCCTCCCGGTTGGAGTCGCCCACGATATACAGAACGTCGGCGTCCGTTTCCCGTTCGAATGTGGCGATATCGAGATCGAGCACGACAAAAGGCACATTGGCATGCCGGAACTCCACGGCGACCTGCTGGCCGGTCCTGCCGTACCCGCATATGATGAAATGATCCTTCAGTTTCGATATTCGCCGTTCCATTTTCCTCCCCCTGAGAAGCCGGTTGATGCGGCCCTCCACCATGATGGTAACGAAGCGCGAAAAGAAATATCCGAGCAGTGAGATTGCGAACATGATCAGAAAAATCGTGACCACCCGTCCGCTGTCGGAGATCGGATGGACCTCTCCGAAACCGACCGTGGAGATGGTTATCACCGTCTGATACATTGCATCGAGAAAGCTCCATCCCTCGAAGATCATATAGCCGCCCACACCGAAACTGATGATGCAGAACGCCAGAACAACGGTCAGGACGATGATCCGTATCTCTTCGGTTTTCAGCATTTCATACACATGGCTCTCCCTGCCAACATTTCATTATATATCTATTGATACTTATGAATACATCGCCAAGGACCGTCTGTCAAACATTTTTTCCGCACCCTTCGCAGCGTTCAATAATCACAATCGCTCGTACATGGATTGCATGACGCACGCAATGCCTCAAGAATTGGTATACTTCTTGACTCGACAGCATATATACGGTACATTTACAGGCAGAAATGATGAATGAGGGTAACCGATAAACATTCCCGTTAGCTGTCCATGGTCACCATCGCCGCGATGAATGCAAGTTCGTATTTGCCGAAAGGACATTCCTGTCCATGAACAAACAGCTTTTCGCAGCCCTGTGCCTCGTTCTGATGGGATTTCTCGCAGCGCCCGGCACGCCATCGTGCCAGGAATTTCCCGATCCCGTGGGCTATGTGAACGATTTCGCGGGGGTCATGTCCGCCGACGCCGTCCGCAGGCTCGATGCCATCCTGCGGGAACTGGCGCAGAAAACCGGTGTCGAGGTGGCTGTGGCCACGGTCAGGGACATGGGCGGCATGGATGAAAACACGTATGCCGTGGAACTCTTCGAAACCTGGGGAATCGGGTCGAAGGAAACAAACAACGGGCTTCTTATTCTTGTCGCCGTACAGGAGCGGCGGCTGCGCATCGAGGTGGGATACGGGCTCGAGCACATCATCACCGATGCCCGCGCCGGCCAGATACGTGACAACTACATGGTCCCCTCGCTCAAAAACAACGATTATGACACGGGAATCACCACGGGTACATTGGCGGCGGCATCGATAATAGCCGAAGCCGAGGGTGTCACCCTCACCGGCTCCATGCCGGTACCCCAACCGGCGCGCAACCGCGGCTCGAAACCGCAGGGCCTGATCGCCCTCATCAATTTCATAGTCATTTTCATCATCATGATGACGGTGCTGAGAATGCGCGGCGGCGGCGGACTCCTGACCGGAATGCTCCTGGGCCACATGCTCGGGGGCGGGCACCGGCGGTATTACGGCGGCGGGGGATTCGGCGGGGGATTCGGCGGCGGTGGTGGAGGGGGATTCAGCGGATTCGGCGGTGGATTTTCAGGCGGCGGGGGAGCATCGGGCGGCTTCTGAACAAGAGCATGAAAGATACGGGGCTGATCCAGAACTCCAGTCACGGGATGAAAAAGAGCGAGCCCCGGCTGAATAGAGACAAAGTACGGAACGGACTATCCGGAGGACAATAATGGCGATGACAACCAGGACTGTCGAGAAGGCCGCGGCTGAATTTCTCGACGACATCAGGCAAACGTTCAAGGACGATCTGGTTTCCGTGATACTGCACGGTCAGGCGGCGAGGGAAGAGTTTTCCCGGGACGCGAAGATATCCTTTCTCGTGGTGCTCGACGACAACACACCCAGCGAGATCGGCCGGTGTTCGAAATTCCTCAAACGCTGGCGGCGCAGAAATATCGCCGTACCGCTCTTCCTCACGAAACAGTATATCCAGCAATCCCTTGACACTTTCCCGCTGGAATTCATGAACATGGCATCCGCATATGAGGTGCTCCACGGTGACGATGTGCTCGCGGACCTCGATCTGGATCCCGTCGATGTGCGCAACCAGTGCGAGAGGGAGATCAAGGGCAAGCTTCTCCATCTGCGCTCCGAATATCTGAACCTGCGCGGTGACACCAAGGGGATCATGGAGCTTGTCGACCGCTCGCTCGCCACCTTCCGCCTGCTCTTTTCCGGCGTGCTGTTCCTGAAAAAGATCGATTCGCCCATGAAAACATCCGACATGATCGATGCGGTCATCGAGGAATACGGCCTGGACTCCGCTCTTTTCAAGAAACTCACCGCTGTTGCGAACGGCGAAATAAAAATCGACGAACTCGAGGCCGACAAGCTCTTCGATCTCTATGTCGACGAACTGGACAAACTGTCCGATGAAATCGACAGCATGCTGTGACACGCCGATACAGCGGCAGAGGATGTTGAACGACGCTTGACCAATATACTCGCGCACACCGCGCCGGAGGAACCATGAAGAAACTGCTCATCATACTCGGCATCATACTCGCTGTTGTATTGATCGTCGCCTTCAGCATTTTCGGCTGGGTAAAAGCCACATACAACAACCTCGTCACCATGGACGAGAACGTCAACGGCGCCTGGGCCCAGGTGGAGAACGTTCTCCAGCGCCGCTACGATCTCATCCCCAATCTCGTGGAAACGGTCAAGGGATATGCGTCCCACGAAAGCGAGGTGCTCACCCAGGTGACCGAAGCGCGCGCCCGTGTCGGCGGGGCGGGTTCACCGGCCCAGCGCATGGAGGCCGAGGGCGAGCTGTCCTCAGCCCTGTCACGCCTGCTCGTCGTGGTCGAAAACTATCCCCAGCTCAAGGCAAACCAGAACTTCGTCATGCTCCAGGACCAGCTCGAGGGCACGGAAAACCGTATCGCCGTCGAACGCGGCCGCTATAACGAAGCGGTCCGGCAGTTCAATACGGCCATCAGGCAGTTTCCAGCAAACATGCTCGCAAACACGTTCGGATTCGAGCGCCGGGAATTTTTCGAGGCCCCCGAAGCGGCTCAGCAGGCGCCGCAGGTGAGCTTTGATTGAGAAAACATTTTTCTGTAATAAAGGAATATCGATGGATAAAAATAACTATCTGTCATTATTCGACAAAACAGCGCATTGGATGCTTCCACCAGGCATAAAAAATAAAATTACCGATATCTGGCGCACTCTGGCCCGGAAACGCTCCATTTCAGCGGAGATGAGGCGGGAGTTCGAACGTAATGCGCGTTTTAAGGATATCCATAAAGGTGAACGCTGCTTCATCCTCGCCACTGGCCCATCAATCAATAAAGAGAATCTTAAACTCTTGAAAGATGAGACATGTTTTGCTGTAAGCATGTTCTATCTTCACAAGGACATTCATCTGATCGACCCTCTTTACCATGTCGATGCCGCCATGCATGCACCTTTCGGATTTGATTTTCTCGATGAGAATTTCAAAGCGTTCGAAAATTATTATTCTGACAAGACAACATTTTTTTTCGGCCACACCAACTATGAATATTCGTATTACAATTATCTAACTACAAATTCTCATCTCAGGAAAGACAACACCTTCTTTCTCAATTATGTATTGTCCACAGTTTTAGACGAATGGAACCATATGAACCAGAATCTATGGGATATCACAAAATCGCTTTTCTCTGCGCAGTCAGTGGTGTATTGTGCCATACAGATCGCCGCGTATATGGGATTCAAAGATATCTATCTTCTCGGATGTGATTACGACCACATTGCGAACAGCCGCCGTAAAAGAAGCACTCATTTTTATGGGGACACAAAAGGCTTGGATGATTCCGGGAGTTGGCCTTCCATGGAGGAAATTCTCTTCAGATATTTACTCATGTGGAAACAATACCGGCTCATGAAGTCATATCTTTCATCCCGAGGCATTACCGTTTACAACGCGACTGAGGGGAGTTATCTTGATATTTTTCAAACTGTAAGTTTGGAAAAGATACTTGCGGAACGTATCCCAAAATGACGAAACTGCCCCTCTGATTGATGATTGATGTTTTTTGTGGTGATATTAACCTTTCCGTATGGGTACAAAGGTTGCATACCTGAGAGACTGAAGACCGGCATTATGCCAGATCATTAAACTGTTCATGTAACGGGAGTATCTAAAAGAAACAAACGTGAAACCGTCGATTCAAACAATTGCACACCCCCTTGAGTACTGCGCTTCCTTATCCAATATTTGTATAAACGGCTGTCATGATTAAAAGGATGAAACATGAAAATATTGATGCTCATCCCGAAATATGAATTAACAACGGATAAGAATTATAAATATATAAATATCGGAATTGGATATATAACATCGGCCATAAGGGAAGCCGGATTTGATCTTACCTGTTTGAACCTCAATCATATAGTGGGAGACACAGATTCCATGGTGAAATCCCATTTTGCAAAAAATACGTACGACGTTATCTGCACCGGCAACAATTCCTTGGGATATGAAGTCATGGAAATGCTGTTTAAATCGCTTCGGATTCATACTCCCCGATCAAAAATCGTTCTGGGCGGTCCAATAATAACGAGCGAACCTGAACTGATTTTCGATGCTCTTGAGCCAGATTTCGGGGTTATCGGTGAGGGGGAAATAACAATTGTCGAACTTCTGAATTGTATCGAGAGGGGTGGTGATTTCAACCAAGTTGCCGGTATAATGTTTCGCGGTGAAGATGGAAATGTCGTCATAACGCAATCGAGACCACCCATCGAGGACATCGACTACATCGCGTTTCCCGATTATGAGTCTCTCGGGTTAGACGAGCAACTTGATAACATGTGTACCAATGACTATATCCATAACCATGAGTTCGATTATCCGCGAACATATCCACTCATAGGCAGTCGGGGATGCCCATATAATTGCACGTTCTGTTATCACTATGACAAGCACAGAGAGAGAAGTCTTGACAATATTTTCGAAGAACTCACGTATGCCGTCGAACGCTTTAAAATAAACAATATCGTTTCCTTGGATGAATGCCTCGGCATCACACGCGAAAGATTGCTTGATTTCAGCAAACGGATGAAAAAACTCCGTGAAGAAATTGACTGGGAGTTGAAATGGGCATGCGTTCTGACAGTGAAAGTCGTGGATAAAGAATTATTAGAGATAATGAAAGATTCGGGATGTCACAATATCGGATACGGCTTTGAAAGCTATAGTCCCACGGTGTTGAAAAGCATGCGGAAACCGATCAGCCCCGAAGAAATCGACAAGGCAATCCACGCGACGCGGGATGCCGGTATCAGCATTCAGGGAAATTTTATTTTCGGCGATGTAGCGGAAACAACTGAAACCGCAAGAGAAACCTTGGATTACTGGAAGAAGAACTGCAAGGGACACACTCCTATTTATTTTATTCATGCGTATCCGGGAAGTGAAATATATCAACACTGCATCAGAAAAGGTTTAATTAATAACAAGCTGGAATTCATTAAAAGTAAGTTTGCGCCGAGTCGTTCATTCAATATGACAGATTCGATGACTGACCAAGAGTATATCCAGTTACACAACGATGTCGCCTATGCT
>CAYNWJ010000129.1:0-9803 GCA_964400815.1 uncultured bacterium | reverse complement strand
CGCCTCCGCGAGCTTCGTGAACAGCGCGAGGCCTCCCGGTTCCGCTCCCGGATACCACGCGGCCCACCAGATCACCCCGAGATAGACGAGGACCGTGGAAACGGGCATCCAGGCGCCGTCGAACCGGGGGAGCATCCTGAAGGCGTCCGCGCCAAGGGGGGACATCACCGCCACCTGTTCGCGAAGGGCTCCGATGCCGCCGACCGCGTCGACAGCCGAAACCGCCAGGATGATCGAGCCCGCCATGGCGATGAAGAACTGGAAGAAATCGGTGAAGACCACGCCCCAGAGCCCGCTCAGGGACGAATAGATCACGGTTACTGCGATACAGATGGCGATGGCGAGCCACTTGTCGATGCCGATGGTCATGGTGATTATCTTCGCCATGGCCAGCGTCACCCAGCCCATGACAAGGCAGTTTATGGGAATGCCCAGGTAGAGCGCCCGGAAGCCCCGCAGGAACGCCGCGGGTTTCCCGGAATACCTGATCTCGGCGAACTCAACGTCGGTGATCACCTCTGCGCGCCGCCAGAGACGCGCATAGAGGAACACGGTCATGATGCCGGAAAGCACCATGTTCCACCAGAGCCAGTTGCCGGCTATGCCGTCGTTGGCCACCATGCCGGTGACCGCGAGGGGTGTGTCCGCGGCGAAGGTCGTGGCGACCATGCTCGTCCCCACGAGCCACCAGGGCAGGCTGCGCCCGGACACGAAGAAACTCTGCACCGACGCTCCGGCGCGCCTCGAAAAATACAGGCCGATGCCGATGGAGATGAGGAAATAGATGATGACGAAGAGCCAGTCTATCCAGGTCAGCTGCATGCGGTGTCCCCGGTGGCGTGAACGTACGGTAAACGTTCATCCAAGATACTGTCCGAACGGGGTAAAATCAACCGAATTTATTGCGACTCTGACAGCGGCGAGACTTCCGGCTGACGATGAAAAATGCAGCGGAATTCGACCATTGTCTCACGGTGGCGGGGAGTCAGAGATTGGAATTGAGCACCATGTCGGTTATCGGACCGCGGGACTTGCCGCCCCTGAGAACGATATGGCCGTAATTCCAGTATCCCCTGAACTTTTTCACGATCCAGTTCAAGCCGTTGTTATAGCGGTTGAGATAGGGATGGTCAACCTGTTCAGTGTCTCCGAGCACGTAACACTTGACGCCGTGGCCCATGCGGGTCAGAAGGGTGCGTGTCTGCAGGCGGGTGAGGTTCTGTGCCTCGTCAATGATGACCACACTGTTTTCCAGGTTCATGCCGCGGACGAAATTCAGTGGGAGAATCTCGCATTTTTTGGGATCGAGTTTCAGCTTGCCGTTGTTGTTTTCGATGAAGAGTTTGTTGGCGGGTCTGCTGTCGTGGAGCTTTTGTATAAGATCTTCTATGGGCTTGAAATACGGTTCGAGCTTTTCATCGACTTCGCCGGGGAGAAACCCCAGTTTTTCGCCGATTTCCACATTTGGTTTGACGATATAAATCTTGGAGTGGCTCTTCGCCTTGCCGAGAACGAGTTCAAAGGCGCAGGCGAGTGCGAGAAATGTCTTGCCATATCCCGCCTGGCTTTGTACGGTTACCAGATCGATGTCGGGATTGAGCATGAGCTCCATCGCCAGGTTCTGGTAGACGTTTCGCGGGTGTGTGGACCACGGGTTGTGTTCGCTGTCTATGATCCGGGGCTGGCGGCAGTTGAAACAGGGCTTGCCGTCCACCCACCGGAAACTGTTCGGCACGGTTTCGGAGTCGGATTCGACGAAACCGGTGTAGACCTGGGATTCCGAGATGATCGGCTGTGAAGATTTGAATTCCTGCGCCTCGATGCCTTCGATGCGGAGACGAATGCGAAAGAACCTGTCATTGGAAACCACGATGGTGTGTTTTATATCGGATTCCCCGGTCTTCGCCAGGAATTTCTTGATGTCCCTCAGTATCCACTCGTCATTCACCTCGGCGTCGCGGTATTCAATTTCGGCGTGT
Organism: uncultured bacterium; assembly: GCA_964400815.1. Classification (GTDB taxonomy): domain Bacteria; phylum Latescibacterota; class Latescibacteria; order Latescibacterales; family Latescibacteraceae. The sequence continues at coordinate 7,824 of CAYNWJ010000129.1, read as the reverse complement.
TTGATGACGGGAAGCTCGGCATACCGTTCCAGCCGTGTCCCGATTTCCGAGATGATATAGGTGAGATCCGGTTTCCGCTTCAGTTTGTCGAGTTCGAGAATGACCGAGTAGGGGATGAGGATGAGATTTTCCTCGCCATTGCGAAGGATGTCGATACAGTCGGGATTGTCGATGAGCACGCTCGTATCGAGGATGTAGGTCTTGTCCATGCGGTTCCTCGGTTGGGTGATACATGTTTGTTTTCGATAAGAATGCTACAGTATAACGATTTCATGCAATCCCCGCTGTTAGGATGCTGTTATATTTTCATTCGGCAGTTTCGTCACGATGCCTTGTCGATGCTCCTGCCGGTGAACCACGCGATGGACCGTGCGACCAGGCGCTTGAGGGGATTTGTGCGGACATTGTCTGAGAAATGCGCCCGCTTCCGGTCGAGCCATCCACGGTCTTTCCAATAGCGGTAATCGGCGGGGGACATCTCCTCGATCCTCGAATAGACGGCCTGCATGACGGTGAAGTGGATGTGATATTCCAGGGAGAGCTTTCGCGGGGGGCGCTCCTTCATGGCGCGGTGAAATGCCAGGGCGACCTCGCGGGTCCGGTCCTTTTTGCGCATGAGCGCCTTCATGGAAGTGTTGCGGGGGGGGGGTGCGATATATTCCAGCCCGCCGATATGATGAAATCCCCATGATACCGCGACGCCGCGCATATACGTCAGGGTTTCCTTCAGGCCGATGCCTCCCGTGGCGGCGAGGGTGACGGCGTATTTTCCCATGAAGCGGGGACGATGGAAAGTGTAGGCGAAACGGTCCACGAAGAGCTTGAAGAGACAGGAGACGTGCATGGAATACACGGGGGAGACGAACACCACCCCGTCCGCCGCATCGAGCCTGCAGAGGATGTCGTCGTGATCGTCGTCCAGCGGACAGGCGTCCTCGCCCCGGACGAAACAGAGAAAACATCCCCGGCAGGGACGGAGGTCGGACTCCCTGAGCCGTATATAGTGGAAATCCACGTCCCCGAGCGAGGTGAGCTCGCGTTCGAATGTCCGTGTCAGTTCCTCGGTGTTCCCCGCGTGGGGGCTGCCGAGTACGGCGACGACGTTCATTGGCGCTCCTTCGTGCGTGGACGGTCCCATGTGGATCCCCCGGGGATCATGTGACGGTTTCCCGGAGCGGGACCGTTACCAGAAAATGACGTACAACACCAGCGTAGCCGCGATCACCCCCGACCCCATCCAGGCGACGGATTTCGCGGGCAGCATGTCGAAATCCTTCCTGACCGGCATGACCCGCGGGACACGGAGCGGCCGGACGAGGGTGATGATCGTCATGATGACCACGATCGCCACGAAGGTGATTGCCATGCGGTTGAGGAAGGCGATGCTGTCCGAGAAGAAGAGCAGAAGCCCATAGATGGGGACATTCAACACCAGAGCGCTCACTCCCGCGGCGGCGGGTGTGCGCTTTATGGCCAGGCCGAAAACGAACGCCGCGAGAATGCCGGGGGAGATGAATCCCTGGAATTCCTGGATATAGTTGAATATTCCCTTGAAACGGTCGGCGCCGAGCTGCGGGGCGAGCAGGCAGCCGATCAGGACGAAAACCACGGTGGTCGTCCTTCCCACGGTTATCACGGCGTGCTGGGAGGCGTCTTTTTTGAAATGACGCTTGTAGAGGTCCATGGTAAAGATGGTGGACGCCGAATTGAGCATCGAGGCCAGGGAACTGATGACCGCGCCCGCGATCGCGGCGAAGATGAATCCGCGGACACCGGTGGGGATCAGGTTCCTGATGAGCAGTGGATAGGCGGCGTCGCTGGTTTCCCTGAGCTGGTCGCCATAGAGCTGGGCCGCCATGATGCCGGGAAAGATGATGATGAAGGGAATGATCAGTTTCAGGCAGGCGGCGAAGATGATGCCCAACTGGCCTTCCTTCAGGCTTTTCGCCGCCAGGGTCCGCTGGGTGATGAACTGGTTCAGGCCCCAGTAATATAAGTTGGGGATCCACAGGCCGATCACCAGCGCCGTCCATGGTATGACGGGATGGTCAGAGGGCAGCACCATGTGCAGCTTGTCGCCGTTGGCCGCGAAGAATGACTCGACGCCGCCGACAGCCCGGAAGCCCAGCACCATGGTGATCGCTCCGCCCACGATCAGTGCGGATCCCTGGAACAGGTCCGCCCAGGCCACCGCCTTGAGGCCGCCCCATGCCGTATAGAGGGCGGCGACCCCTCCGATGACCCAGACCGCGAGCACCATGTTCATGTCGAAGATGGTATGGAGGGTCAAAGCGCCCGAATAGATGACCGCCGCGATGGTCACGAACACATAGGTCAGCACGGTATAGAAGGCCATGATCGCGCGCGCCGCCGCGTTGTACCGGTATTCGAGGAACTCCGGGATGGTGTAGATGCCGCTCTGGAGGAAGCGCGGAAGGAAGAACAGCGCCACGATCACCAGCGTGATGGCGGCCAGCCATTCGTAGCTTGCCACCGCGAGACCGGCGATTCCCGCGCCCTGGCCCGACATTCCCACGAAGTGCTCGCTCGAGATGTTCGCCGCGATGAGAGAGAGACCGATGAACGGCCAGCTCAGGCCGCGGCTGGCGAGAAAGTAGTCCTCGCCGGTCTCCTCGCGCCTGCTCTTGTAAAGGCTGGTTCCGATGGCGACGATGAAAAACCCGAGAAACAGCGTGATGTCGAGTATCGAGAGCTCCATGGTCAGTCCTTCCGGCTTCGATGTCCGAATTTTACAGTTGAAGGCGGCAGGTGATTCCGCCGCCGGATGCGATGCCATGCCGCCGTTGTCGTGCCTCAGATGATGGAGGACCCGCCGGCGATCTCAACGGGCCAGATGTCGGCTGTTTCCCCTTCGGGGAGGAAGTCCGGACGGTATTTCGCGCCGACCTCTTTCCTGATTTCATCGATGGCGTCCGATTCCGCGAGGACGATGATGCATCCCCCGAATCCCGCTCCCGTCATGCGCGCGCCCTCGACACCGTCGATTTCCGAAACGATATCGACGAGAGCGTCCAATTCGTCGCAGGAAACCTCGAAATCACTGCGCAGGCTCTCATGCGAATCGTACAGCAGGCCGCCGGCCTCCTCCGGAACACCCTCTTCGAGGACCTTCACCATCTCGGCGACACGTTCGTTTTCCGTGATGACATGCCGCATACGCCTGAATATGGTCTGGTCGCAGGAGAGCTTGAGCATGGGAAGGTCCTCGGGCATCACATCCTGGAACGTAGCGATGTCGTCATCGAGGTTTTCGCGGGCGATGATCAGCGCTTGTTCGCATTCACGCCGACGCCTGTTGTATTCCGAGTCCACCAGGCCGCGCTGCTTTCGCGAATCGATCACAATCCAGGAATGATCGGGAAGAATGATCGGCACACTCTGGTACGAGAGATCGTGACAGTCGATTAAGAGGGCGTGGCCCTTCTCTCCCATGCGTGAAATGTACTGGTCCATGATGCCGCAGTTCATCCCCACGAAACGATTCTCGGCCCGCTGGCAGAGGAGCGCCGCCTCCGTATCCTCGAGAGTGAAACCGAACAGCTCCTCCATGACCGTGAGGACAACCGTTTCCAGCGCGGCGGAAGACGAGAGCCCCGATCCGATGGGAATGTCCCCCGAGAATGCGAAGGAGAATCCGCCGATGTCGCGGCCCGTTTTCTCCAGCTCGGAGAGCACCCCGGTGACATACCGGAACCAGACCTGTTCGTGCCCGGGATCGTATTCACCCGCCCTGCACGAAGCGGTGGCGCCGAAATCCACCGAAACCCCCTGGATCTTCCCGGTGTCGTTTACGGACGCCGCGAAGACGATGTCCCGGTCGATGGCCACGGGCAGGACATACCCGTCGTTGTAATCGGTGTGCTCGCCGATGATGTTCACACGGCCGGGCGCCCTGCCGACAACTTCCGGGGCCTTTGACCAGTTCTTGTGGAATGCTTCGGTGACGGTTGCCGCGATGTTTTTCATGTGTCTCCTTCTCCGTATCCGTTCGGGTGCTCCTGTTTCCAGCGCCAGGCTGATTCGACTGTCTTTTCGAGTGGTGCGAGGTTTTTGTTCCATTTCAGTATCTCACGGGCTTTGACAGGCGAGGCCACGAGAACGGCGCTGTCCCCGTCGCGCCTTCCGGCAATTTTTCGGTCCACCGTTTTTCCTGTGATCCGTTCCACGCAATCGATCACCTCGAGAACCGTGAAACCGTCGCCCGTTCCCAGGTTGAACCGGTCCGTTCTCCCGCCGCGGGCCAGATATCCGAGCGCCAGCACATGGGCTTCCGCGATGTCGCGCACGTGGACGTAATCCCGCACGCAGCTTCCGTCCCTCGTGGGATAGTCACCCCCGAATACGGTGACCCTCTCTCCACGCATGACGGCATCGATAATGCGCGGTATGAGGTGGGATTCGGGACGGTGGTTTTCCCCGTAGTCCCCGTAGGCCCCGCCCGCATTGAAATATCTGAGCGCCGCTGACCCGAAACCGTACGCCCTGTCATAGTCCTCGAGCACCTGTTCGACCATGAGCTTTGTACGGCCATAGGGATTGACCGGCTTGAGCGGCGCCTCCTCGGTCAACGGCGTCGTTTCCGGGTCGCCGTAGACCGCCGCCGTGGAGGAGAACACGAACGTGTTCACCCCTCCCGCGCGAAGGATGTCCATAAACGCCAGGGTTTCGAGAACGTTGTTACGGTAATAGCCCGCCGGTTCGTCCACCGACTCGCCCACCTCGATGAATGCCGCGAAATGCATGGCCGCATCGAACCCCTCGTTCAGCAGCGGGGCGATCACCCCCGCGTCGCTAATACGGCCCGGGACGAACCTCGCCTGCGGGTGGACAGCCCGGCGGTATCCCTTCGAAAGATTGTCGATAACGGTGACCCGGTGCCCCGCCTCGACAAGCACCGCGGTGACAATGCTTCCGATGTACCCGGCGCCGCCGGCGACGAGGATGTTCATGGATTCCGGTCCCTGTTTCGTCACGGCTTCTCCGATGAATGGTGAAGGGTAGAGGCCGCCACGAGAGCTTCAGCCGATTCCTCGGGCAGGGACGGGTTGACAATATTGCCGCCGCCTGTCTCGAATCCCGCCATGTATTTGAGCTTGTCACGTGAGCGGAGCGGGGGGGAGAACTCGATCTGGAAATGGCAGGGGGCCGTATCGAATCCGTCCGCGCACGGCGGCAGCCTGAAAATGGTGATGTTGGGAAAAGGCATCCGGAACAGGTTGTCGTATCGTATGAGCATTTCGCTGTAGATGGCGGCGAGGGAATGCATTTCCACATCCGACAGGTCGGTGATGGACGGGGTGTGACGATGCGGCATGATGACGCTCTCGAAGCTGTGGCGGGCGAAATATGGCACGAACGCCGTGAAGTGCGCGTTTTCCGCAACGACTCTCGCACCGCTCCCGCGTTCCGTTTCGAGAATATCGCAGAAGAGGCAGCGCCCCGTTTCGTCCAGGTGGGCGGCGGCGTTCTGATACCGGACGAGGGGGATGCGCGGCACGAAATCGGTGGCGTATATCTGGCCGTGCGGGTGGGGATTGGACACGCCGATCACGGCGCCCTTGTTCTCGAAGGGCAGCACATGGGCGATCTCCGGAAGCACCGAAAGCTCCGCGGCCTGGTCCCGGAAGGCGCACAGAACGGCGTATACCGACTCGACGCTCATCTCCGCCAACGTGAGATCGTGGCGCGGGCTGAAGCACACGACCCGGCACACGCCCTGTGCCGGTTGATCGAATTCGCTGTATGATGGATCTTCCGCCGCCTGTTCCAGCGAGAGCGACGGAAAGTCGTTGTCGAACACGAACACGTCGGTGTAATCGGGATTCATGCCGCCGCCGGCGCGTTCCACATCGGGACAGAGATAACAGGACGGGTCGTGGACGGGCGGCCGCCCGGCGTCATCTTCCACCATGGCGCCGCTCCACGGTCGTGCTGCCGTGGCCGGAGCGATGACGACCCATTCGCCGAGAACGGGATTCCAGCGTTTGACGGATGGTCTTTTCTGCATGATGTCGGTTGTTTGTGATGACGGGATTTTCGGGAAGTCCCGCCCCAATGGCGCGGGAAAGACGATACAGCGCCGACCCATGGGCAGGCGCCGCTCAGGTGTGCAAAGTACGAAAGTATGACGGGGTCCCGCAAGTGTTTTCACCGTCGCCGGGAATACCCCGCAATTTTCGGCAAACACATTTGCTTCGGCGGTTTTCAACTGCTGAACCGGGATTATGAGGATTACCGGATGAACCGTGATTACATCCTGTCAATCCTTTCATCCCATTGAATCATGGTTCAAACGGCGTACGGTCAATCATCATTCATTGATCAGTATGGGTATCGAACGAACCGCCGGAATGCCGGTACTTTCCCTCCAAAGGGGACAGAATCTCGCAAGAAGCCGGGTGTGCCCGTAAAAATTCGTTTTGACTTTTATTCACGAATATTCTACACTGTTGAATGTATCCCGCAGAGGCCCGGCAAGCGGTTTTCTTAACCTGCAAGGAGCAACATGCCCATGGATTTCGATTACCATCCCATCAGTACGGGGCTTCCGGCGCTGGACAGCGTGATGAAAAACATCATGCCCGGCGACAACATCGTCTGGCAGCTCGATGGCATCGAGGATTTCCTCACCTTCGCGCGCTCGTTCGTTTCATGCGCCCGGCGGCAGAACAGAACGACGCTCTATTTCTCGTTCGGCATCCACGAAAACCTGCTCGAGGATGTCGATGGCATCCAGGTGCATGAGGTCGATCCGGCGGTGGGATTCGATCTTTTCACCGCGGAAATCCACCGGCATCTCCGCCTCGCCGGCAAGGAGTCCATCGTCCTCCTGGACTGCCTGTCGGACCTGCCGCAGTTCTGGTACAGCGACCTGATGCTCGCCAATTTCTTCACGCTGACATGCCAGTATGTCTATAATCTCGATTCGGTGGGCTATTTCCCCATCATCCGGCACAGGCACTCGCTTCCCGTCACCTCCGCCATCAGGAAGAACACGCAGGTCTTCATCGACGTTTACCGGTACCGGGAGGAACTCTATGTCCATCCCCTGAAGGTTTTGCTCCGCTATTCGCCGACGATGTATCTCCCCCACGTTTTCCGGGACGGGACCCTGACCCCCCTGACCGACAGCGCCAGTGTTTCCGACGTCGTTTCGGCGGTCAGGGGCGCCGGTTTCGATTCCTCGCCCCGTGTGCTGGACATCTGGGACCGCACCATCATTCGGGCGCAGGAGATGCTCGGGGACATCGAACGCGGCGTCCTCACGGAAAAAGAGGCCGATGATCTGTTCAGAAAACTGATCCACATGGTCATTTCGAAAGACACGCGGGTGGCGGACCTTGCCGCGCGGTATATGAGCATTTCGGACGTTCTCGACGTGACCCGGCGCATGATCGGAACCGGTCTCATCGGTGGCAAGGCCGTGGGCATGCTGCTCGCCCGGGCGGTCCTCAATAAAACGGACCCGTGCTGGAACGACATCCTGGAGGCCCATGATTCGTTCTTCATCGGTTCCGACGTGTTCTATACCTATACGGTCCAGAACGGCTGCTGGCGGGTGCGCCAGAAACAGCGGGATCCCGAGACATTCCTCGAGGGGGTCGATGAGGCGTGGAAATGCATGCTTTCCGGAGAATTCCCCGAGTTCATCCAGGAACAGTTCGTCGAGATGTTCGATTATTTCGGCCAGTCGCCCATCATCGTCCGTTCGAGCAGTCTGCTCGAGGACACCTTCGGCAACGCCTTTGCGGGAAAATACGAGAGCGTGTTCTGCGTCAACCAGGGAACGCGCACGGAACGGCT
>CAYNWJ010000128.1:0-9856 GCA_964400815.1 uncultured bacterium | reverse complement strand
ACATGATTCAGCCGTTTTCTCTGCAAAGCCCCCTTCCGCCGCTGCGCGCAACCTTCCCCCGTACCGGGAGAAGGAAAAGCGCCACGGCCCGGTCTCACGCTCACTTCAAGGGGATGGGATTTCGGAGAAGGGGGCCATGCCACAATGAAGCAGGAGATTTTAGCCTGAAACGCGAAAGGTTTCAATTCCGGCGGACCAAAAATGCAGCGTGGAAAATCCTTGATTCCCGCGACGAGATCGATCTTATTGCATATGAGGCCCGCCCGAACAACACCTGCCGCCGAAGACGGGATCGTTCACCCGCACGCCGCCGAACGGGCGGCGCCACCGCCGGAGCCGCCATGAACCGACGAGACATTCTCCGCATCGCCCCGCTCACCCTGACGGGTCTGGGTGCCATGGAACGGGCCGAAGCCGCCGCGCGTGACACCGCCGGACGTACGGGCATCAAACGCGAACACCTGTGGATCCACTACGAGCTCGACGGCAGGCGTCACTGGAAACTGGCCGAGGGCGGTTATGCCACGCCCATGTGCGTGCGGCAGGGCGACGAGATCGCCCTCCACATCTCGAACTCCCGTTCCTATTACGACATCACCGTATTCCGCGAGGGGGCGGGCCGCGAGAGGGTGCTGGAGCTGAAAGGCCTCCGCGGCGATCTCAGGGATGTTCCGGAGAACGGGAGCCGCGACGGTTTCGGCTGGCCTGAAACGGTCTCCTTCCGAGTGGGGGACGACTGGAAGAGCGGGGTTTACATCGCCGCGTTCCCCTCGGCCCAGGGACCGCGGGAGATCCTGTTCGTGGTCCGGCCCCGGGAGCCGCGCGCCCCGATCCTTCTCACCATCGAGACCAACACCTACGCCGCCTATAATCCCGTGGGCGGCAAGTGCTTCTTTCCCTATCTCTCCACGGACCGCGAGCATCTGGACCTGGTAAGCCACGAGCGTCCGCTCCAGCCGGACATCCTGGGGGGATACAACATCTGGGACCAGTTCTTCGTGTCATGGCTCGAGGCGGAGGGGTACGATATCGACTACTGCGTGAACGCCGACCACGACGCCGAGCCGGACATTCTCGACGATTACCGCGCCCACCTCCGCATCACACACGGGGAATACACCTCTCGGAACGAATGCGAACAGCTCCAGCGCTTCACAGCCCGGGGGGGCAACGTGATGGTCTTCGCGGGGAACTCCTTCTGGCACATCACCGAGACACGCGACAACGGCCGGCGGGTCTGGTGCCACAAGACCCGCTATGCCGAAACGCCCCTGGGCGCAGGGGACCGTCCCGAGACCTCCTTTCTCTGCGCCATCGACAATCTCCGCCAGAAAACCATCGGCGTCCACTACACCGCCGGCGTCCACACCAAAACGGCCGAACCGGGCGTGTTCCTTGCGCCCACCTCCGGGGAGCACGGTTTCTTCCGGGTCTGCGATCCGGGGCACTGGGCCTTCGAGGGGACGGGTCTCCGGGCGGGAGACGAGTTCGGGCGTAAGGATTCCATCGTGGGGGTTGAATGCGACGGGGGCGATATAGCCTTCGAGAACGGGAAACCCTTTTTCACCGGGTCCGACGGCATCAGTCCCCACTACCGCATCATCGCCATCGCGGACGCCGCGGGCGGCAGGCTGAACGAGGAGATGGGCATCCATCACGACGCGTTCCACTGCACCATGGCGGTGAACGAGACGGAGTTTCCGGGGACGGTCTTCACCGCGGCCACCATCGAATGGTGCCACGGCCTCTACCGGGACGACTCTCCTGTGCCGGTGATCACCCGCAATGTGCTGAACCGCCTGGGCTGACCTCTACGCCGACGCCTCCATGACGAATCAGGAAGCGCCCTCTTCCGCGCCGCCCGCATCCTTCTCCTTTTGCTTCTCCGACAGGATGCCGTGGATTCTGCGCACCAGCTCACTGGGTGTGAACGGTTTCTGTATGAACGAGAATCCCGGATCGAGCATCGTGCGCTCGACAATCGAATCATCGGCATAGCCCGACATGTAGAGGATTTTGATAACCGGCCGCCTGGCCTTTATGCGCACGGCAAGCTCCCGGCCGCTCATCCTGGGCATGATCACATCGGTGACGAGCATGTCGATGACGGTGGATTCGTGGACATCCGATATGCGCATCGCCTCTTCGCCGTGGGACGCCGAGAAGACCGTATATCCCTGGCTGATGAACGTCCTGGTGAGCATCTCGAGAACGGCCGTTTCGTCCTCCACCACGAGAAGGGTGTGGTCGCCGCGGGGCAGGCCGCCCACCTCCTCCCTGCGGACTTTCTGTTCCGTTTCCCCCTCGGCGCGGCGCAGGAGGATCGTGAAGACCGCGCCTCCTTCTTCGGCGTTTTCCGCGACGATGGAGCCTCCATGCTGACGAACGATGCCGTAACAGGTGGCCAGCCCGAGGCCCGTGCCCTTTCCCGCCTCCTTGGTGGTATAGAACGGCTCGAAGATATGGGGCATGACGTCCTCGGGAATACCGGTACCGGCATCCCTGATGCGGACACGGACATATTCGCCGGGCGTGCAGGCGGGAAATCGAACGGCGTTTTCGGCATCCAGAGTGAAATTGTCCGTTTCGATGTAGATATTCCCTCCCCCGGGCATGGCGTCGCGGGCGTTGACCACGAGATTGGTGATCACCTGCTCGAGCTGGCCGGGATCGATGCGGCAGTGCTTGAGTGTGGCGTCGGGCAGGGTGACGAGCTCGATATCCTCGCCGATGAGCCGCCTGAGCATCTTGTCCATGTCGATGAGGGTGTCGTTGAGATTCAGGACGATGGGTTCCACCACCTGGCGGCGCGAAAAGGCGAGGAGCTGGCGGGTGAGATTCGCGGCGCGGAGCCCTGTTGCGTGTATTTCCTTGAAAAAGCGTGTGATACGCTCGTCGTCAACAGCCATCCTGATGCCGAATTCCGCATAGCCGAGAATCGCCGTGAGGAAGTTGTTGAAATCGTGGGCCACGCCTCCCGCGAGCCTGCCCACCGTTTCCATCTTCTGGGCCTGGATGAACTGCTCTTCGAGGAGTTTCCGCTCGGTGATATCATTGATGATCGTCTGGAAGTACAGAACCGTTCCGTCGGTCTCGTGACGCGGCGTGGCGGAGACGAGGCAGATGCGTTCCTCGCCGCCGGAGGTGAGCATGCGCGTCTCACGTCCGGTGAAGGCTTCCTCCCGTTCCAGCAGGCCGAGAAAGGCTTCATAGGACGACGGCTCGGCGAAGAGGGGCTCCGCGCGGCGGCCGTAGAGATCCTCCTTCGAATATCCGAAGAGAACGGCGGCCGTATCGTTCAGGTCGAGCACGGCTCCGCCGCTCTCGACGATGAAAATGGGATCGCTCGAAATTTCGAAGAGGGTGCGGTATTTCTCCTCGCTTTCCATGAGGGCGTCCACGGAGAGTTCGCGGACCTGAATCTGGGTCCGGAGGTCCTCGTTCGTCCGTTCGAGCTCGAAGGTCTGTTCGCGTATTTTCTTTTCCAGCTCGCGATTGAGGAACTCGGATTTCCCGCGTTCTGCGGCCAGTTCGCTGGCCAGATAGAAATCACGCCGCGCGGAGAACTCGATCGAATAGCAGGCGATCATTCCCAGAATGTTCGAACCGATGAAGAAGAAATTGTTGCTCACCAGAACCGCAAGCGGCGATTCGATGACATACACCGCCGCAATCTCATAACACACAACCAGAAAAATCCCCACTGCCGCGGCCAGGGCGAACCTGATGCGGGTGACCGTGTGCAGGAACATGATGACCAGGATGAGCCCGGCGTAATAGGTGAAATTGACCGGCGGCGGTGAGGCGACCATCATGGCGATGATGCCGAGTCCCCCGGTGACGATCCATCCCGCCAGGACCGCCTGGCTGTGCCGGGAGAAAAAGGCGGTGAATGTCAGGATAAACACGATCGCCGTCAGGGGACAGACGATGGCGTACCTGATGAACAGCAGCACGTGCGCCGCCTGGGGCGCGAGACGGGCGTCCAGAAGGCCGAACAGTGCATAGTAGATGAACCCGAGCAAAAGCGCCAGCCGGATCTGAATCACCGATTTCCTGAAATAGTCGTCGAGAAACGCGTGTTCCAGTTCCCCGGAGAAGGAAAGCGTGACGGGATCGAGTCCCATCTCACCATAGCCCGGCAGGGGCGGGTGCGCGTTATTGTTGTGGGACATGGTGCTCTCCACCCCCTACCCGTCGATCACCGAGCGGACTTTTCTGACAAGGACCTCGGGAGAGAAGGGTTTCTGGATGAAATGTTCTTCTTCTCCGCCCTCACTGTCCTGCAATACCGAGTCATCGGTATATCCCGACATGAACAGCACCCCGATATGCGGATGATGCTCCCTGACAAGCCTCGCAAGCTCCTTTCCCCCCATGCGGGGCATGACAACATCGGTGATCAGAAGCCGTATATCGCCGTGTCCGGAAACCTCGATCATGCGGACGGCCTCCTCGCCGTTGATGGACTCCATGACCGTGTATCCCTGGCTTTTCAGTATCCGGCTCACCATGGTCCTGACCGCCGGCTCATCTTCGACCACCATCACCGTTTCCGTGCCGCGTGGAAGGGTGTCGAGAACGGAGCTGACCTTGATGTCCCGCACCGGTCCGGATTTTCTCGGGAGATAGATGTTGACGGTGGTTCTCTCGCCGGGTTCGCTGTCGATCCAGATATTACCGTTGTTCTGCTTGACGATCCCATAGCATGTGGCGAGTCCAAGTCCCGTTCCCTTGCCCTTCTCCTTGGTGGAAAAGAAGGGCTCGAAGGCATGGGTCCTGACCTCCTCGGACATCCCCGTGCCGGTGTCGCTCACACTCACCAGCACATATTCCCCCGGTTTCATGGCGGCGAACCGTCCGGAACCTGTGGCCGGAACGTGAACGTTCTCGGTTTTGACCGTCAGCTTGCCGCCGTTCTCCATGGCGTCGCGGGAATTCACCGCGATGTTGGTGAGCACCTGCTCGATCTGGCCGGGATCGGCCTCTATGGTCCAGAGGTCATCGGCGAGCAGGGTTACCAGCTCGATGTCTTCGCCGATCAGCCGCCTGATCATTTTCCCCATGTCGAGGATGACCGTGTTGATGTCCATGATGCGGGGTTTCACGATCTGGCGGCGGGAGAAGGCGAGAAGCTGGCGGGTGAGCTTCGTCGCTCGCTCCGCGGTGGTCTTGATTTCCTGAATCTCCTCCACCAGTGGATCGGACGATGTGAGCATCATGAGGGCCAGGTCGGCGTTCCCGATGATGGCGGTGAGGAGGTTGTTGAAGTCATGGGCCACACCGCCGGCGAGACGGCCGACCGATTCCATCTTCTGGGCCTGGTAGAGCTGCTCCTCGAGACGCTTGCGCTCGGTGATGTCCTGGACGAATGTCTGATAATAGACCGTTTCGCCTTCGTCGCCGCGCAGGACCGTCGAGGACACCAGACAGTCGATGGTCCCGCCCTTCTTCCGCAGATGACGGAGCTCGTAGTTCCTGATGAACCCCTTCTCCTCGAGCTCGCGGACGACGTGTTCCCTGACCGAAGGATCGGTATATAACGGCTGAATCTTTTCGCCGATGATCTCTTCCCGGGTGTAGCCGAAAAGATCGAGCCATGCCTGGTTGGCGTCCAGAACCGTGCCGTCGGGCGCGGTGATGCCGATGGCGTCCTTCGAGGTCTCGAACAGGGACCTGAACTTTTCCTCGCTCTCGTGAAGCGCCTTCTCGGTTTCCTTGCGGTCGGTGATGTCGAGCATGACGCCGACGATGCCGGCCACATGGCTCACCGCGTCGGAGAAGGTCGCCTTGCTGAACAGGAAATCCCGCGTCTCCCCGGTGACCGTCCTCACCCGGGTCTCGTATATCTGAACACCCGGATGACAGAGAAGATGATCGTCGTATTTCTTGTAGATATCGGCGAAGCGGCGCGGAATGACATGGGGAAGGTCATAGAGGGACTTTCCGATGATCTCATGGGGGGAAAGGCCCACGATCTGTTCGGCGAATGCCTTGTTGCAGCCGAGATAGATCCCTTCGCGGTTCTTGTAATAGACGGGGTGCGGGAGGGTGTCGAGGAGGGTTTTCATGAGGTGGAGGTGATTTTTCGCCTCATCCTCTGCGCGCTTGCGGTCGGTGATATCGGTGACGGTGACGAGGCCGGCCACTTCACCCATGCGTTCGGGGATGGTGACCGTGGTGAGGGTATTCAAGAGACTGCCGTCCAGTTTCCTGTTCATTCCCTCCTTTGTAAAAAAACGCTTTCCGATGGAAGCATCGATGAGCATTTCCCTGTGTGCGTCGAGCGACTCCTCGCCGAAAACGCGGTCCAGGGAAGCGATAAGCTCCTCTTTCGATTCCGCTCCGTACATCGCGAGCGTGTGGTCGTTCACATCCACGACCCTGATGAGCCTGATGGTCTCCCTGAGGGCCTCCGGGTGCTCGTCGAAATATGCCCGGAAATCTGTAACACCTTGTTTTTCCTTTGATTCAAACCAGTCGGCAATGGGCCTGAAATCCTCCTCCCAGATGGATACGCCGACATTGTCGAAAATCATCCGGTACTTTTCATCGGCCGCTTTGAGCGCACGGTTCGTCTCCTCCTGCCGCTTGTGGCGCGCACCCATGTTGGCGATGATCCCGGCGAGACGGGCCATGAACTGGAGCACTGTCTCGGCGCGTTCGCGGGATATCACGGGGACCTTTTGGAGGGCCAGGATATATTGTTCCTCGTCGAATCCGTATTTTTTCGCGCGCCTGCGGAACGCCTCCTCATCCGGCTCGCCGACGAGGAACTGTCCCGTCACGATCATTCCCACGAGCGTTCCGTCGACCTTGATCGGCGCGGCGGCGTCCACCATGCCGTGCGGACAGTCGTAAATGACAAACGGGAAATCGGAATCGACCTTTCGGGCGAGGGACGAGTCGCTCTTCAGGCAGAGACCGCACGATTCGGGCTGGATACGGTGAAAACGGTCGCAAATCTCCTGGGTGCCGGCGTCCGCCAGAATATCGCCGTCTCTGTCCATCACCGCCGTGGCAAGCCCGGTGAGCGAGGCGAAACTCTCCGTAACATCATGCAGCGTTTCCCTGTCGATCAGTTCCTTGATCATGGACAAACCAAACGTTTATGGGGGAACGGATAATAAGTATAATCTTAATATATGAAAAAGCCGGCGGGATGAAAAACAAAAACGAAATTGCATAAGTGCTTATAAATTATGATGTAAAGGCTGCTGTTAAATTTTTAACAGTGCTGCTGTTGCCTTTCGGCAGGCTGTAAATCGTGGATGACACCGGCGTGTCGGTGGATATGATTTCCTGCCAAAAGACCCCCCTCGGACGTTCCGTCCGGTCCCCCGCTCCAAGGGGGGACGAGGAGACTGCCAACATCGCGTTACCTCTTCTGGAGCCGGAGGGGTCCGCCGCTTTTCGAACGTCCCCGCAAAGTGAAGCGCATCACATACGTTCCGGCGCCTCGATGCCAAGGATGCCCAGGAGGTTCACGAGAGTGCGGCGGACGGTCATGGAGAGGGCGATACGGCTGTTTCTCATGGTTTCGGTCTCCGCGGCGAGCACGGGACAGGCGTTGTAGAACGTGCTGAACCGCCGTGCGATATCGAGCGCGGTATTCGCCACGATCGCGGGATTTTCCGCTTCCAGGGCGGTGGTTATGTCGGTCTCCACCTGCGCGAGGCGTGTCACGAGGCTCCATTCGGCGTCGTGATCGAAGACATGGGGGCCTTCCGGGAGCGGGATGTCGTCCGCCGATTCGGTCCCGGCGAACTTGCGGAGGATGGAGGCGATGCGGGTGCAGGAATACTGGATATAGGGACCGCTGTCCCCGGTGAAGGAGAGCGCGGTGTCCCAGTCGAAGATGACGTTGCGGTTGGGTTTGACCGAGAGGATGGTGAAGCGCACGGCGCCGATGCCGATCACGCGGGCGATCCCGTTCCGTTCCTTTTCCGGGAGATCGGGCCACTGCTCGTTCACCCGCTCCAGCGCGCGGGCGGTCACCTCGTCCAGGAAATCGGAGAGGAGCACCACGGTGCCCTTGCGGGTGGACATCTTCCCCTCCCTGAGGAGGATGTAGGCATAGTGGACCGCCTGCGGCGGCTTCCTTTTCACGGCGCGGATGATGGTGGAAAGCTGCTCGAAATACATCTTGTGGTCCTCGCCGAGAACAATGATGTTGGCGTCGCCGGCGCGCTCGATCTTCTCGATGGTGTAGGCGATGTCGCGGTACATGTACATCGAGCTGCCGTTGGCCCGCATCATGACCACGTACCGACCCTCCTCGCGGTCATAACCCAGGGGCTTGAGATCGAGGACCTTTCTCCCCTCGCCGTCGGTGAAGAGCGCGCCCCTGCGGTCGAGCACCTCCATGACCTCTTCCATGCGTTTGTCGCGGAGGAAGGAGGACTCCCGGTCGAAGGTGTCGTATGAAAGCCCCAGCCGCCCGAGCACCGCGAGCTGTCCCGAGAGGCAGATGTCCACCAGCCGGGTGAATATCTCCTTCACCTCCGGATCGCCATCCTCCATCTTCTGAAGCAGCTCGAAGCCGCGGGCCTCGAAGGCGGGATCGTCCTCCGCGCGTTTGTTTGCGGCCACGTATTCCTCGAGGACGTCCCCGAACCCGAGCCCGTCGAGCCTGTCCCCGATCTGGAGTGCGAGCAGACCGATCTGCTTGCCCATGTCGTTGACATAATAGTGGACGTCCACGTCCCATCCCTGAAACCGCAGAAGCCGTGCGAACGCGTCCCCGATGAGACCGTTGCGCGCCCGGCCTATGTGGGGGCTGGCGTTGGGATTGATGGAGGTGTGCTCGAGCAGCACGCTCCTGCCCTCCCCGCTCCGGTCGGAGCCGAAACGGCCGCCCATGTCCGCTGCGGCCTTGATGAGCTCACCCGCGAACAGGGTCCGGTCCAGATGGAAATTGACATAGGGCCCCACCGCCTCGGCCTTCACCACCACGGGCGGGAACGATATCCCGGCGATGTCCCCGGCGATGTCCTGCGGTTTTTTACGCAGCTTCTTCGCGAACCGGAAACAGGCGAGACCGAAATCCCCCGGCTGGTTTTCCGGCGCCGGCTGGAAATCGAACGTTTCCCCCAGAAGACCGGGAATGGATTCTTCGATGGCGTGCTCGAGATCAGTGTAAAGTTTCATTCAATCTCCAATGTTCAATACGGAACCGGATATAATCCGGGTCTGAAAAACACGGTCATTGTTACCGCGGTATATTTCGTCATTTACACGATCGGGATCGATGCGGACGCGGAAAACGGGCGGCACAGGATCCGGCGTGAAGGTCACCCGCTTCATTTTCGGCACGAAATCCGCCGCCGATCCGATGTGATCGATGACGCGGGTTTTCAGACGTCTTCCGTTGCCGTCCTCCAGAACGACGGATACATCCTCTGCCTCGTCTGCGCCGAAATTATACACCACCGCGAAAACCGAACCGTCCGCCACACCGACCTCCGTCACAGCCGGATCAGGGAGACGGTCGCGGCGTGGTGTCTCTTCGATCAGCCGTATATCGAGCACAATTTCCTTTCGAGGAATAACGGGGAAGGAGAGCTCCGAGAAGCGCGCAAGATCCTCCTCCCACACACGAATGGTTTCGCGGACGCCATCACCGTTCTCGATAGCCAGGGTGATTTCGTACTTCCCGGATACGAGGCGGTAGAAACGGGCGGTAACCTCCCGCTCGAATGATTCGAAGCTGAAGAGATGGGCGGTGAAGGAACGGTCGTCGGCATATTCCACCCATTTCGGTATGCCGGGGACGCCGCCCTTTTCCCACGTCACCGCCAGGGACAGGTCCTCCATAAAGGGACCCGGCAGGCCGCCGATCTGCAGAAGCCTAATC
>CAYNWJ010000127.1:0-9924 GCA_964400815.1 uncultured bacterium | reverse complement strand
TTCCTTGCCTCATGTGAGGGTTGTAAGCAAATTTTAAACCGGAAATTGCTGAGTCGCACCCATCTCAAAGGAGGATATCGTCACGTCGTGCACCGGGCGCTCATAACTGTTACCATCCCCCGAAATATCCCCCATCCTGAACGTATCGCCGGGGATCGTCACAAACGTCATTCCCTGAATTTCATGCGTACCCTGATTCCCCCATTCCTGATAATCGCTGGCAATCATGGTCTCCCATGCGGCGAGCTCTATATCATACCGCGCCAGGGAATATTCGAGTATTGACACCTCGAAACCCAGATTCGACGATACACCACCCACCAGTTCATACCGCCACCGATAGTCGCCGCCGGTCTCACCATCGAATGAAAGATAAGGAACGACATCAATATACGGTCCGGCGACGGCGTAGAAATCGACCGAGACCACCGGTCTGACATACGCCTGCATGTTTAAAGATGATTGTCCATTCCAATTGACACCGTGACCATTGCAGGCAACCTCTTTTTCCCAAACGGGCGTCCACGTCCCGCTGTCATACCGCGCACCCGTTTCAATCGTGGTGTTTTGATCGAAGCCAGCCGTTACTTCACCGTTCGCATTCCCGGTAATGACAATTCCCGCTTTGATATCGAATGTAACCACCTCGACAACGGGAACTGGACCGATCCACTGTATAAACGCCGTTCGTAGTGGGTAACCGCCGAACAGGCTCTGCTCCTCGAAAATGTCCATTTCCTTGCTGCCGGAAACTTCCACATCAAAATCGAATGTCAGGGAACCGTTGACGAGCGCATGAAATTTTTCGACTTGTTTTCTTCTTATTTTCAGATCGATATCGAGAGAAGGGACGAATGTAATGGCGCCGTTTGTAATCGTCACTGTCATCCCGTCTTCATCGACAATCTTGAAGCCGTCGAGACTGAAACCGCGGTCCATGATCTCAACACCACGGGCAGTCGTCACCGCAGCTTTTCCCGCACCATAATCGAGTACAAATGTCGTATCTATTTCACCCTGTTCAACCGCGTCCACGAGAGCGGCCTGCGATGCCTTGACGGTAATTTTGTCAGCTTCTACTGTTACTTCATCCACTTTTTTCAGGTAGCCATCACCCGTGCCGCTCACCAACACATCGCCTTCTGCTATGTCAGGCGCTTGTCCCGAATACGTATAGGTGATTTCATTTTCCGATACGTTTTCTTCAGTGATCTTCTCCTGTTCGACCACTTTCGTCTTTTCAGCGACAACCGGTTCAAGCCTTTCCGATTCCTTCGGCCCCGTCGGCCCTCCGGAATCATCTCCGCAGGAGAAAACCAATACCACCGCGAGGAATAAAAGAGTGTAGTTCATAAACTTGAGCATATTACGCTCCTTCATCATACATACGTGCACTTTATTATCTCAATCAGTATACATGATTATTCAATATATGCAAGGGGTTTTTTTTCACTGACAATCCCCCATTTTCCGGCAAAAAACATTTGCTATGGCGGTTTTCAATTGCTGAACCGGGATGTTCGGGATTACATGATGAACCACGATTAGAATCCTGTCAATCCTTGAATCCCATTAATCATGGTTCAAACGCCGTACGGTCAATCGTCATTCTTTCATCGTCGCCAGCATCGGTTACATGCGGTTTAATCAATTTTTCAAAGAATCTTTTCTTGCTTATATGAAGGATGACTGTAAATGACTGTGGAGGAAGAATTGCTGAATAACCAGGAAGGATACCACCTCACCACCCGAACCGCTCCCCCACCGCAACCACCCGCTCCGCCCGCTCGTACCATCCCTGGGGGGCGTAATCGCTCGTGTGGAGATAGCAGCGCACGCGGACGCTGTCGGAGCCGGGGGTGAAGGTGAGGAGTCGGCTCATGGGCACGGTGTGGTGCCAGCCGTGGTGACGGGAGAGGGCGGCGACATTGATGAAGGTGACGCCCCACTTCTCTTCGATGTAGGACCTGCCGCCGTAGATGTCGTCGGGATTGGTGTGGGTGTGGCCTCCGAGCCAGAGGTCGATGGCGCCGGGGTGTGCTGCGAGGTAGTTTTCGAAGGAGCGCGCGCCGGGCTCGCCGCCGACGAAGTAGAGCTGTGACGCGCCGATGGGTGCGCCGTCGGGCAGGGCGCCGTGGTACATTCCCTCGGTGCCTTCCCAGTCGCCGGATGCCACGGTGGTTTCGGCGAGCATGTGGTGATGGCAGGTGACGATGATGCAGTCCTGATTGCGCTCGACCATGTCCACCCACCAGTCGAAGGTCTCGCGGGAGACAGCACCGGCGGGATAGCCGCGGCCGTTGGACGCCCGTCCGGCGGGAGGGCCGCCGTCGTTTCGATCGCTCATCATGAGGAAGAGGATGTTGCCCGCGCGGAAATAGTATCGCTCCCAGTCGCCGGAGACGGGAAAGGGCCGGCGGCCGGTGTGGACGCGGGAATAGCCCACGGACCCGCCCGCCGGATCGACCCACTTTTTGAACCACCACATCGCGGGCTCGTCAGGGCCCGAGGCGTCGTGATTGCCGGCGATGTTGTAGACCTGTTCCCGGCGGTGCTTTTTCATGGTGAGGAACTGCCGCACCACCTCGACACCATCGGAGTCGCCGGGGAATCCCTGTCCGTCGGCGCGGCTGCCCTTGAGGTCGCCCAGGTGAAGCATGACGTCCCAGTCGAAGGACGGCCCGCCCGCCTCGCCGCCGAACTC
The DNA here is from genome assembly GCA_964400815.1 of uncultured bacterium. Classification (GTDB taxonomy): domain Bacteria; phylum Latescibacterota; class Latescibacteria; order Latescibacterales; family Latescibacteraceae. Next base: position 7,220 of record CAYNWJ010000127.1, on the reverse strand, counting down.
GCTCTGACGGATGGCTTCGGCCAGGCTCTCGTAGCCGTACTTGAGATCGGTGTTCACGTGGGCGTCGGCGGCGGCCCAGAGATTGAACACCGGTCCCGCGGCGGTATCGGTGACCGTTCGTTCCTCCGCGCATCCTGCGGAAAACATAAGAGCCGCGGCGCAGAGCATGTGCATCGCTGAAAAACGCATTGTCATCCCGGCGAAAGGTTTCAGGCGTTGCTTGCCCTCAGGCGTAGGAATGCAGTCCCGACAGCAGGTAGTTGACGCCGAACAGGGTGAACATGGTGGCGAGGAACCCGATGATGGAAATCCATGCCGCCACCGTCCCCTTCCAGCCGCGCATGATGCGGGCGTGGAGATAGAGGGCATAGACGATCCATGTGATGAGCGCCCAGGTCTCCTTCGGGTCCCAGCTCCAGTAGTCCCCCCAGGCATACTTCGCCCAGATCGCCCCGAAAATGAGCGCCCCGAGGGTGAAGACCGGAAATCCCACCGCCACCGCCCGGTAGCTGACCGTATCCAGTGTCACCAGCGATGGGAACACGCGGCCCACGAAGCCGTCCTCGCCCGCCCGCTTGCGTATGAGGTACATGACACTGGCTCCGAACGCAACCGCGAAACCCGCCTCGCCGATGAACGAGAGGATCACATGCCACACCAGCCACTGGCTCTGGAGCGCGGGGATGAGGGGCATGATGTCCTTCGGCGTGGTGGGCAGCGACGAGAAAGCCATGAGGAGGAACACCACGGGGAGGATGAAAACGCCGAAAGTGCGGTTTTTGAATTTCCACTCCACGATCAGATACGCCAGCACGATCGCGCAGCTGAAGAAGTTGAGGGACTCGTACATGTTGGTGACCGGCATGAACTTCGCCTGCACTGACCGGATGACCAGACCCGCGAACTGGAGAACGAAGCCCGCGAGCAGGAGAAGCTTGCCCGCCGTGGCCAGCGGTCCGCGTTTCTTCCAGAAGGAGAAGAAATACATGAGCATGGCGAGGGTATAGCACACGAACGCGAGATAGAACAGGCTGACATCGATGGTCTGGTTCATACGTGCTCCTTGCTGTCGGTGACGCCGGAGGATTCATTCACTGCGGCCGGACTCAGTTCGTTTTGCGCCGGATTTCGTCGAGCGCGCTCCTTACGAAACGCCTGAAGGGCTCGGGATCGCCCTTGACCGTCCCGCCCACGTGCACCTTCCCGTCCTGTTCCAGGAGCCAGAGCCTGCGCGGTCTGACGAAGAAGGACAGGAACAGCCCGATGGTCATGAGGGCGGCCGCGATCCAGATGACGGGGATGCCCTTGTCGCTCACAACGCCCAGAACGGTGTAGTACCGTTCTTCCGCTCCGTCCTCCGGCGCACGTTCACTTCTGATGTAGTCGGTCATGGTGAATGTGAACAGCAGATCGTCGTACATGGGCATGTTCAACCCCGGAAAGTTCAGGAATGCATACACGCTCCACCGTGTCTGTCCATTGACCGCCACATCCACCAGGGCGGCGGGATTTGATCCGCTTCCCATGCCTCCCGAGACCTTGAAATCCCGTTTCAGTTCGGCGAGGGACACGGTGATGCTGTCCCCGAAACCGGGAACCACATAATCGCGGCCCGTAACCATGTCCAGCGTCACCACCGGCGGCATGGTCTCGGGCGACCCCTTGAGACGGACCTCGATACGGGCGCTGTCGTCGAGAGCGGCCGCGGTGTCGCCCGTTTCCTCGACACCGTAACTGGACTGATAGACCGTCAGGTCGCCGATCATGAGCGGACTGTTGACACGGATGTCCTTCTCGAAGGAGGCGCCGTCTTCGCGGGTCACCGTCACCGAACTGACATAGGATTTCGGCCGTCCGGGGAACTGCTCGTAGAACTCGACCTGAAATGCGTCGAGCCTGATCTCGAATCCCAGGGGCATCGAGTGGGTCTCCGAAAGGATGGCGGTGTCCGTGGATTCGCCCTCGACGAGCCTGACATATCCGCGGAATCCTGAAAGCAGGCTGACCAGCCCTCCCACGAGGAAGAGGAGAAGACTGAGATGCACGACATACGCGCCGAAATATCCCGCCACGCCCTTCGATCCGTACCACCTGCCGTCCATGAACCGCTCCACGGGGAATCCCGCCTTCCTGAACCCTTCAGCGACCGTATCCGCCGGCGCTTCGACGGAGGCGGACACCTGCATGGCGCCGAGCCTCCCGGCGGACGGTTCCATGTCCGGCCTGAAAGCGCGCCGCACAAGCGAGGGGAAGGCAACGATGGAACAGAGCACCAGATTGATGCCGAAGAGGGCCGAGAGGCCGAGGAACAGGGGCGAGCGGTAGGTGTCGTCGAACCTGAAGATGGAGATCAGGAGGTTGACGATGGGATTGTAGTGTTCCGCATAAAACGAGGGGGGACGCCCCTGCGGCAGAACCGTTCCGACGATCGCCACGACCACCATGGATATAAGGACCACCAGGCCGAACTGAAGTGAGCTCAGTGTCTGGAACAGGCCGGGCTCCCGGGATTTTTCCTTGCCTTCTGTCATGCCGTACCGATCCGTGGGTTGGTTTCGGGAATCGTTTCATTTACACAACACACACCCGCCATCTTCCATTGCTGTGGTTTCAAAACGCCTCCCCGAAGGTGATGTAATATCTGCTCGTTTCGCTGCCGCGGGCGAAGTCGGCGCGGACCATCATGTTCTCGTCCCTGTTGAAGAAGAACCGTATGCCCGCGCCCAGGGCGGTGTGCCATCTCCCGTCCAGAAGCCCGGTGATATCGTCCGCGACCCGGCCCGTGGAGGCGAACACCGCACCGCCGATCGGTCCCCATATGGTGTATCGGACATCCTGCTGGAACAACATCAGGCTCCTGTCCCGGAAACGCTCGTAGTCATATCCCCGCAGGCGGTCCTGCCCGCCGAGCTTGAACAGACGGTAGAACGGGACATCCCCCCTGATATCGGCCGCATAGGCGTTCGACGCGAACACCACGCCGTTCCAAAGGGAGACGAAGGTTCGTACATCGAGGGTGACATAGTTGAAGGGATCACCGCGGTTCTGCCATGCGCTTCCCCCGAATTCGATCTTGGCCAGCGATCCTTCGTTGGTGGCGAACAGGTTGTCCCGGGAATCGCGGAGCAGGGCCATGCCCAGGGATACATCGGTCCTTCCCCGTCCCCAGGGCACCGTTGTCTCGATTTCTCCGCCCGGCTCGTATTTCTCGAGGCGCATCTTGTCCAGGGAGAGCTTTCCGGTGACACGAACGTCCCCTCCGATGCGGCGTTCGTATTCCGTCTCGAGCTCGAGGCCGAGAGGCGTGTAATCCTCGAAGGTGTCATGTGACGAATAATTCCCGATGCCGTAGAAGGCCGTCGGAAATTTCACATAGCTCACATCCAGTTTCAGCCGGTCCCTGCCGCCGGGAAAGAAATGATCCAGCTTGCCCGCAAGCGAAAACTGGTCCTTTACGGTATAGACGGCGAAGAGCTGGGCATTGGAAACTCTCACCCGTTCGGGATGGTAGCTTTTCATGAACGCGCCGCCCCCGCCGAAACCGGTATCGGACGTATAATAGGCGACAGGCAGCGCAAACATGGACGGTCCGTCCGATTTCCCGTCCTTTTCCCCGTCGGCGAGTGCCGTACCGCACATCGCCCATGCCAGCCATGTCATCATCAGCATCAGTCGGATCAAGAAAAACCTCGTTCAGTGAGTGGGTGTGCGCATCGTTTCCCGAATGCCCGGTCAATCCATGTGGAAGACTTCACGGAGCGGGACACAGACCGGGGAATTGTCGGGATTCACATCCATGATGTCGGCCATGTGGTCCCACCATTTCTTCATGACCGGCAGATCGGGAAGCCGGTCGGCCGTGTTGTCGTCCGCGAGATTCTGAACGGCGAAGAGAACGCCCGTCGCCTCGTCGAAAAAGATGGAATAGTCCGATATTCCGGCCTGTTGGAGCGCTTCGGACAGCTCCGGCCAGATCTCGTCGTGGCGGCGCCGGTACTCCTCCTCGAAGCCGGGCTTGAGCTTCATGGTGAACGCATTTCGATTCATTGGTATTATACTCCCCGTGCGTATCGTTGTTTCATTGTAAAACACAGGCCGGGATCGCCAGCCGGTCATCGTCATGCGCGGGCGGCCTCGATCTTCTCCTGGTATCCGCTTTCACGATAGGCGTCCATCGGCACGGGATGCAGGCCCCGTCTGACATGGGATTCCATGACCACCGGCGCGGTGTCTGCATGAAGCAGCGCGCGCTCGAACGCGCTGTTGGCCCCGATCAGGTCCCTCCTCTCCTGTAGTCCGTCGAGCTTCACCGAGGTCATGAGCGCCGCCTTCGCCACGGAGCGTTTGAGGGCGTCAAGCGATTTGAGTATTGAGGGTATGCGCTGTTCTCCCCGGGCCATCTGGTCGAGGGCATAGGCCCAGTTCCGGGCGGGATCGGTGCTGCCGAGGACCCCGCCGCGCATCAGCTCGTGGAAGATGCAGGCCATCTCGTAGTCCGCCTGGACCGAATGGTCGTCGTCGGCCGCGTACCGCGTATTGAAATGGAATCCGCAGCGGACGCCGAACGCTATCAGGTTCGCCACGATCTGCTCGATGTTCGTGCCGTGATGATGATGTCCCAGATCGACGAGAACGCCGCCGGTCTCCCCGAATATCCGTGAAAGCTCCCGCGCGGCGCCCCAGTCGGGTACGGTTGTGCTGTAGGTGCCGGGCTCGAATACCTTGTATTCGACCAGCACGCTTTCCAGACCCTGCTTCACGCGCCCGGGGGTCCGTTCCCACATCTCGGTCAGCGAATCCCGCATGAGGCCGATCTTGTCCTGGAGACCGCGCTGCCCCGGATAGTTCGTGCCGTCGGGGAACCAGAGCGTCAAAAGGCCGTTTCCCGGTCCGGCGGCGATGTCCGCTCCCAGAACGGTCTGATCGATGTACCGCTTCCGGGTCGCCTCGTCGCGGGCGGTGAGGCTCCCGTCCTCGGATCCTGCGAGGAAATAGGTGGGACTGATCGATCCCATGGAAAGGCCGTTGTCCCCGAGTTCCCCGGCGACCCGTTCCGCCAACGACCGGTCACCGGTCACCCCGTCGGACGAAAAGAACCACAATATGTGCTGGCCGACCGTGGGTGTCGAAGCTGTCAGACGATGAATGACGCCCACGTCCTCGGCGATTTCCCGTGTGGTGCGGGCCGCGCCGCCGCTTCCCCCGCCCTCGAACCTTCCGCCGCCGCCGAAGCCTTCCCACAACTGCCAGCCGGGGACCTCCACGGTGAATGCCCCGGTCTGTTCGACCGCTCGTTCCACCGCATCGTCGCCGAAATCGGCGCGGAGATAATCGAGCCCGCGGGTTCGTATCGTATCGTAGTTCCTCTCCTTCATGCATGACCTCCGGCCGTGGTTTTCGCTGAAGCGATGGTTCGGTTGTTCCGTTATGAAGTATCAGTGGGCGGACGCGTACCGCGCACTGCGGATTTCCGCGAGAAAACGGTCCCTGTATCGCTTCAAACCGTCCCGGACTGCATCTCCGAACGGTTCGAGCCTGTGATAGGAAAGACATATGCCGCTCACATCCACCAGGTAGGGATGGATATTCATCGCGGCGGCCTTGCCGATGATCGCGGCGCCCAGGGACGTGGTATCACCGAGCGAATTCCCGTCGCAGTCGAAAAGCGCGTACACGTCATGCCCGGTCACCGTGGCGAGAAAACGTCCGAACCATGGATCGCGCCCCCCCCCGGCTGTCAGCACCAGCGGTATCGAGAGATCGGGTGACATCGCCTCCACCTGGACTGCGGTGGTGAGCGCTGTCGTCAGGCAGCTGACGATGTATGCCGATTCGGGATCGGAATAGAAGGCGTCCTCGTTCACGATTCGGCCGCGGAGATCCGGGAACGGGCCGCTCATGTGGTTCACGGGATGGATGTTGGGCAGAACGAAACAGTCGGCGCGGTCGAGAATGCCGGCGAGATCCTTCTCGTCGGGAGAGCCGCCGCCGAAGCTCCCGAGCCGCTCGGTGACAAGTTTTTTCAGACGCCGGAAATCGTTCCCGCCGCCGTACCGGGCGGTCACCACCGGCTGGCCGTCCACCGTGCCCTGAACGATGATATCACGCCGGAAACCATCCGCCGGAAGTTCGGCATGGCCCCCGACCAGCGCTGTCATGGTCCACGATCCCGCATCGATGTGGATGACGGGTGTGCCGGGCCGCTCCCTGAACGCCTGGTTGAACGTCGCCATGATGGGGATATGGGAGAGGCAGGTGTCGTGCCCCCCCGGCGTCACCAGCGGACACTCCGAAAGACCGAGAGCGGCGGCCTGATTTTCGGGCATGGCGCCCAGCGGCTTGTAGGGAAAAAACGGTTCCCCGGGCACCAGACGGCGGAACGATTCGATCGCTGCGGCGGCTCGTGACGGTGTTCCAGGATTGGCGCGGATGTCCCGTGCGCCGGTATGGCACATCCAGTAACTGTGTTCGTTCCCGGCGAGTTCGATGCATGCACGGTAGTCACCACCCATGAAATGGCCGCTCATGAGAAGACCGTACGTTCCGAAACACGCCGAGCGTTCGAGCACATCCGGCCGTTCCATCTCCTCGAAGACAAACCGCTTGAGAAGGGTCAGGCTTCCGGGAAAGCTCCGTATCGAACCGGTCTCCAGGTAGAACGACTCCTCGTCTCCCGCGATGTCGTCGAAGGCCCGGCCGACCCTGTCGGGATAATCCTGGCTGTATGAAAGCGTGGCGTCCTCCCCCGGCGCTTCTGTGAGCGTGTTGTCATGTCCGACAAGCCCTCCGGAGGCTCCGCGGGCCACGGGGGCGATGACACGGCAGGAGGCCTCACACCGGGGAATACGGCCGATGCTCTCGTCGAACCAGGCAAACTCCCTCCCGCTCGCGTTATAGGCGTACCCCCCGATTTCGACGACCGGCGTCTCGCAGGAAAAGGAACGGATGGGGACGAGCGTCTGGAACGCGTACACATCGAGCTTGATGTTCGAGGCACCGTCGACCGGCACGATGATCGTGTCCATGAGAGATTCCTGAAAGAGCCGGCAACCTGGGTACACATCATACATCTCAGGCTCCGGGCAAAAAACCGGTGGATAGTATCGAATAATGGATAACAATGAAAAAGCAGTATAATAATTCCATACCGCCTAAGAAAGGTAAAATCAGCAGTTTCCGGTTTAAAAATTGCTTACAGCCCTCACTTGAAGCAAAGGCAC
>CAYNWJ010000126.1:0-9962 GCA_964400815.1 uncultured bacterium | reverse complement strand
ATAGCCAGTGTTGCGACGTGGTGACAGACTAAGTTCTTCACAAGGCTTTTAAGGGAGAGAGGTAGCCCGGTCTGTGGTGCTTTTCCTTCTCCCGTTTCGGGGGAAGGTGACGCGAAGCGGCGGATGGGGGCTTTGCAGACAACAGCCGAATCATGTGGTGCTTACTGAACTGGATACCCGGGTAATTGTATGGTAGGGATTCATGTCCCGGCGGTCAACGTAAAAGGTCAAACCGGTTGACGAGAAACAGCTTGGAGACGGCCGTCACCGGGCATATTTTATTTTTGTATATTCGCCGACTCCCGCGATACGGAAAGGACGCATCCCATGCACGGTATCACGCGTATTCTCATCATCTCTGCCCTCCTGGCCTCCCATGCCGCGCCGGCATATTCACAACACGGCGGGTATCTTCCCGGACCGGTCGAAGGCATTCTTCTCGAAGACGGCTTTCTCCACGACGACAGCAACTACCACGCCATCGCGCACGCATCGGACGGGTATGTTTACTGGGCGGCATGCACCCACCATCCCGACACCCACGTGCACCTCTTCCGGTACGATCCCGAAACCGGCGGTGTTCATACGCTCGCGGACATGGGCGAGGTTTTCGGTGAGGACGGCACGAAGAACATACCCCAGGGCAAGATCCACTGCGACCTGTTCGAGCATCGCGGTAAACTCTGGTCCGGGACACACGTGGGCCTCTATGAACGCGGCGGCAGGAAGGACCACGGCCCCTATCCCGGCGGTCATTTCTTCAGCTACGATCTGCGGACGGGCGAGTTCGACGACCTGGGCATCGGGGCAGCTGAGGAAGGGCTGGTTTCGATGGCCATGGACAAAAAGCGCGGCAGGTTGTACGCGCTCACATACCCGTCGGGCCTTTTTCTGGTCTGCGACATCGGAACGCGCACGATCAGGAATTACGGTATCGGGGTCAGCGGCTACGACCGTAACGACGAGGATGTTCACGGTTCCATAGACCGTTCGCCGGGCGTCGATCCGCGGACGGGTAATGTGTACTGGTGGAATGTCAAGGGTACGGTCGACTGTTACAACCATGCGGAAGACCGTATCGTGGAATTGGAACACTGCACGCTGGAACGGCCCGCCCTCAAGGTCACCGAACCCTCCACCGGACGGAACACCGTATTCTGGCGGAGCATGCGCTGGAGCGAACGCCTGAACCGCTTTCTCTGCACGACCTTCTTCGGCGAGCATCTCTTCACATGGGACCCCGTAAACGGAGACATACAGGTCATCGACCGCATCGCAACGGGGCCGGACAGGATAGCGGGAACGCTCACACGCGGTTCCCTGGCGTTCGAGCTTTCGCCCGACGAGGGTACCGTCTACTATGTCAACCACTGCCAGTCCTACGGGGGTCATGGAACAACGCAGGTCGGTGACGATCTCTATGCAGGAGAAGCGAAAAGCACGGTGAAGACCATCCACGACATGGACGAACTCCATCTTGTCACCTATGACCTCGAAACGGGGACCTACACCGATCACGGCGCCATTCTTCTTCAGGACGGCAGAAAACCCAAGGACGCACAGGGGCTGGAAATCGGCAGGGACGGCAATCTCTATATCGTCGGCACCGTTCCCCTCGCGGAGACGGGAACCGAAAAGTGGAACACCATCGAAGGGGTCCGGCTGGACACCTATGAACGGGCCACGCCGGAAGTGATGTTCGAGGTGGGACTCGTCGTGATGCCCGATCCGCTCGCCACGCATCGAAACGGGAAGACAACGCCATGAAACGAATCAGGCGGGAAAACGCTACCATAACCACCATCGACCGTTCGCTCGAACCGGCCATCTTTGTCGATCCCGGCGAATCCTTCATCATCGAAACGGAGGACGCAGCAGCCGGATATTTCCAAGACGACGCCACCCTCCCCTATCCGGAAGACCGTCCGACACATAGGGCCGACCCTCCCCATCTCAATCCCGTCGGCGGCCCCGTATATATCCGTGGCGTCGAAAAAGGCGATACCGTTGTCGTGCGCATCGAAGACATCTCGGTCGGCACCCGCGGATACACGATCCTCCAGCCGGGCGACGGCCTTCTCGGCGATTCGCTGAAATACCGGAGCACGACCGATCATTACACCCGCATCCTCGCTCACGAACCCGGCCCCGGAGGGACGCTTTCGGACGGGTACTGCATCTTCAACGATTCGATCCGCTGGAAGCTCTCGCCCCACATCGGCACCATCTGCCTGGCGCCGGAGCGTGAAGCCATGGCGTCCGTCACGATACAGGGGCCCTATGGCGGCAATGTCGATTCCCGGGATATCAGGACCGGGGCCCGCCTGCATCTTCAGGCCCGGTGCGAGGGAGGTCTTCTTTTCGCGGGGGATGTTCATGCATGCGAAGGGGATGGAGAATTGACCGGCACAGCGGACGAAACGCGCGGCACGCTCACCCTCTCCTGCGAGGTCATCAAGGGCAGGCGTCTGCCCCACATGCGCATCGAACACGACGACCGTATCATTGCCCTGTATTGCGACAAACCGCTTGAATCCGCCGTCCGCGGGGCCACGCTGAACCTCCTGGACTGGCTGACCGTCGAGTATGGCTTCGACGAAAGGGAGGCCTGGCTCATGATCGGCACATGCCCCGAATTCCGGATACACGTCTATCAGATGGTGGATATTCCGGGGCTGTCCTATACGGCGGGAGCGGAAATTCCGGGAAAATATGTGTCGTGAGCGCCGGCCTGGGGGGAGGGCCGAACAGGTTCGACGGTGATTTCATTCGAGGATCAAACGGATTTTTTCGGCGAGTTCCTTCATGCGGAACGGTTTGACGATATATCCGTCCACATCCTCGATCTTCTCGAGCGCCTTTTCATCATGACCGGACGCGACGAGCACGCGGATGCGCGGATATTCCCGCAGTATGTGCTCGATCACGTCGATGCCGCTCATGTCCTCGATCGCGGGATCGACAAGAATGAGATCGAAAGCCCCACCGCTCCGTTCCAGAACGCCCAGCCCCGCAGTCCCCGTCTTCTCCACCGTGACGGAATAACCGAGCTGCCCGAGCGCGCGCTTCAGAAAACTCCGGATGCCCTCCTCGTCATCGATCACCAGGATCCGCTCCTCGCCGCCCGAAAGCGCCGAGGTGCCGGTGGTCTTCCGGGGGACCGTCTTCGAACGCGGAAGAATCACTTCGACCGTCGTCCCTTCGCCCGGATCGGACTCCAGGGTGACAAAGCCCTTGTGCATGTTGACAATGATGTTATACACCATCGAGAGCCCAAGCCCCTTGCCTTTCTCATAGCTTCTCTGCTGCGTGGTGAAAAGGGGGTCGAACGCCTTGAGCTTCACATCTTCGGTCATGCCCGCACCGGTGTCGCCCAGCCTGATTGAAACATATTCACCGGGACTGCACCCGGGGAACTGGTTTTCGGACACGGTGAGGTTGCGGGCATCGGCACGGATATGATCGCCGTGTCCCGGCCCTTTCTCCCTGATGGCCTGCATGGCGTTCGAGACGATCTGCAGGAAGGCCTGTCTGAGCTGGCTCACATCGCCCAGAACGGCAATTGCACCGGGCCGGATGTTGAGATCCTTTCGAATGGACGATTCAGCCGTATGTTCGAAAATATCGAAAACCTCACGGATAAGGGAATACACATCGATATCCGTCAGGCTGGTCATCATCCCTTTTGAAAGAATCTGTATGTCACGGACCAGAGTCGCCGCATGGCGGCATGACTGCATGGCGGCCTTCAGGCTTTTTATCTGTTCTCCGGTGAGATTGGCGCTGTTCATCGATATGAGATCGACATTGCCCATGATCGATGCGAGAAGATTGTTGAAATCATGGGCGAATCCACCGGCCAGCGTTCCCAGGGAATCGATCTTTTCACGGATGCGGAGCTGCTCCTCGAGCTTTTTCTTTTCAGTGATGTCATGTACAATTGAATACAACAGCGTCTCTCCGTCAATTTCCAGAGGATGGGAATAGACCTCCACATTGCGGATTGTGCCATCGGCGCAGCGGTGCTTGAAATAATAATAGTTTCTGTTTTCCTTCTTGGCGAGCTCCATTTCTTCTGCAATGGCTGCGGGCGAGAGGATATTGATCTCATTGATATTGATGCCGATGATTTCATCAGGGGAATACCCGTAGAACTCACACGCGGTTTCACTCACATCCCTGATAATCCCGGTATCGGGATCGATCAGGAGATTGATGGTCTTTCCCTTTCGAAAGAGGCTGCGGTAACGGTTTTCGCTGTCGAGAAGGGCCCGCTCGATTGTGCGAAGATCGGGAACCTCCCGGCAGAGACAGATGATAACGAGAGAACGGCCGTCGCTTTCGACGACAGGGAAAGTCGTGATTTCGAACTCTCTGCCCAAACCTTCGTCCGTTACGGTAACGATGCTCGTTGTGACCGTCTGCGCCTCGCCGGAAAGGAAATTGTCGAACTGGTCGTTCAGGCGGGTTCTCTGCTCTTTTTCGATGATGAGGTATCCGAAGAGATCATCGACCGTTTCCACTGAATCATGTTCGATTCCGGTCAAATACTCCATCGCGTCATTCAGGAAGACGATGTTTCCATCGCCGTTGAATGCAAACGCGGGGACCGGGCTGCGGGAAAAAATCTCTGCGAGAGGGAGGGTATGGCCGGAAAACCCGCCTCCGGAGGAGTTTTGGGGATTATTGTCAGGCTGCATTGTGATGGGCTTTCATAACACACGTATCGATGGGTTTTGGCATGGTCTGCGAAACCATTTCAAAAGAATGAAACTGTACATAGATCGGAAACGTTTGAATAATCAGAAGATTCGCCCGAAGCAGACACATGAACCGCAATGATTTATAAATTATAACTATATGATTTTAATATTATTACATGTGACCGGGAAAGTTTGTGGAAAATACGACTACCCTTCAGAATTGTCAAACGATATTTTCCGCATGATCTTTCCTGCGCCGCAAAACACAGGTAATGCCTGACGATGTTTGTTGTCAACGTCGGGATGATGTATATTAAGAATGTTATGCGCATGGAGATGAAAGCGGATTACGATAAATCACACGATCGCACGATCACACGAACTCCAGCACACCCTCGACAGAATGGTGGTGACAGCTTTTGCACAGCTCAACGAAACGCGATTTTATCAAACTTCTGGGTTCACTGGGAGTCACAGCGGCCGCAGCGCCATATGCCCTGACCTCGGCATGCGGCGATTCGGGGAAATATAAGGGCGAACGGTCGGGTTCGCACGGTGAAAACGATGGCTCGGCCACCCCTTCGAAGACCGCCAGGCCCTCATACCTGGCGCTCCACGAGAGCGGGGAACTCAAAAAACGTGGTGAAACCCTCTGGAACATGATGGAGTCCTGCACCCTCTGCCCCCGTTCATGCGGAGCGAACAGGCTGGCGGGTGAATCGGGTTATTGCGGGGCATCGGACCGTCTCGTGATCGCTTCATATCATCCGCATTTCGGCGAAGAGGAGTCCCTGGTGGGCTCCAACGGTTCCGGCGCCATTTTCCTGTCCCACTGCGGTCTGCGCTGCGTCTTCTGTATAAACAGTGACATCAGCCACGGCGGAGAGGGCTCCGAGCGTGAAATTTCCGACCTGGCGCTCATGATGCTCGCCCTCCAGAAAAGAGGATGCCACAATATCAACATCGTGACCCCCACCCACTATTCTCCGCATATCCTCCTGGCATTGGACGCAGCCACGGAAATGGGGCTCGGAATTCCCCTCGTATACAACACCTGCGGATGGGAAAAGACCGATGTTCTCCGCCATCTCGATGGTGTCGTGGACATCTATCTTCCCGATTTCAAATACTGGGACGGTGAAATGGCGGCGAAATACTCCGATGGCGCGGAGACCTATCCGGAAACGACGAAGAAAGCTCTCCTGGAAATGAACCGGCAGGTCGGCCCGGCCCGGCCCGATGACGACGGCATCATGCGCCGGGGGCTTATGATACGCCATCTGGTCATGCCCGGCGGCGTGAGCGGATCGGAACACATCATGGACTGGATCGCCGGAAACCTCCCGAAGGACACCTATGTCAACATCATGTCGCAATACCGGCCCATGTTCCGGGCAGCCGAATATCCGGATATCGACAGGCGCGTCAGGCGGAAGGAATTTCAGGCTGTGGTCGAAAAGGCACGGGACGCCGGCCTGACGAATCTCGACATTCAACCGTCGCCATTCCTGTGACATCACCGGGAAAGCCCTCCGGACAACACGACAAAAACCGTCCATCCTCAAGGAGAAACACCATGAAAGGCAGGACACTTCATTTTCTCTCCCTCGTCTGCATCGGGACAATCGGAGTGTTTTCGAGCTGCGGAAACGGCGAAGAGGCAGAAACCGCCACGCCCGCTCAAAGTTCAACAGTATCACAAAAACCTGCGCCTGGCGGATGGATCGATCTGAGCGCCGATCCCACCCTGGCGGCATGGTCCATGCAAAAACCCGGCGCTTGGAAAACGGAGAACGGCGTGATGGAAAAATCCGACGGCGGAGGATACATCTGGACGAAGGAGCGTTTCGGCGATTTCGTCCTCGAATGCGATTTCAAGATCGATGAAGGCGGAAACAGCGGCATCTTCTTCAGGACAGGCAACACCGGCGATCCCGTGCAGACAGGCATCGAAATGCAGGTCTACAACACCCCGCGCCATCCCAGCCCTGTGAAGAACGATTGCGGCGCCATCTATGATCTCAGGGAACCATCGGAATATGCCGACAAGCCCGCCGGTGAATGGAATCACGTGGTCCTCACCTGTAAGGGCCCCTTCATCACGGTTGTCCTGAACGACGTGAAGATAGTGGACATGAATCTGGATGACTGGGACACACCCGGAATGAATCCCGACGGCACGAAGAACAAGTTCGAAGAGGCGCTCAGGAATTTCTCCCGCGAAGGCCACATCGGTTTCCAGGAACACGGGGATCCGGTCTGGTACCGCAATGTGCGTATCAAGCGGTTGTGATCGACACACCGGCGGAAAAGAAATCGAAACGATCGCATATCATAAAAACGGAGGTACCATGTTCGGCGGATCGAGGGATGGCAAATGCGGCGATAATAAAAATCTCGGGCGCTTCTGCCCGCCAGTTATTCTCACGCTTGTTGCGGTAGTTTCACTGGCGACGGCGGCAGGGGCCTATTCTCCCGAAAAAGCGGCGCGGGCGAAAACCGTTACGGGTGCATCCACCCCGCTTTCCAACCGCCATGTCATCGACGCGGCCTCGTCCCTGAACACGATGATGCTCCACGGCCCTTCCGCCGGTCCGGCGAAAAACGCCCCGCTTACGGCCGCCGGCATGACGCGGCATACTGACAACGGCACACCGGTCTTCCTGGACAGAACCGCCCTCGCTCCTCTCCGCAGCCGCATGAAGAAACAGGCGCCGGGATCGGGGCCGGCGGAAGTGGCGCGCGAGGTCTTCGAAACGGCGCCCACGCTCTTCCGTCTCCGCGACCCGCGGCAGGAGCTCGCCCTTGATCGTGTCACGAAGACCCCTGACGGGTCGATGCATGTACGCTTTCAACAACTATATAAGAATATTCCTCTCTGGAACAACCATCTCGTCGTCCATCTCGATCCGTCCGGGACACCCTTCGCATTCAACGGCCGGTATGATCCCACCCCGGAGGGAGTGACCACCACGCCCGCAGTGGATGCATCCTCGGCGATAGGAGCCGCTCTTGCAGAACTTCCCCACCCCGCGCCAGGCACAGCCCGTCACCCGGCATTCGAGACTCTGCTCGGATATGACGGTCCCGAAGCGACCATGTGCATCCACACCGCAGGCACGGGTGGGCCCGTGCTCTGCTGGCATGTACTGGTGAGAAACACCATCCACGAAGAATGGCATGTTTTCGTCGACGCCATGGACGGCGGAATCATCGAGAAATACAACGCGGCGCCGACAGAGACCATTTCGGCAACGGCGCTTGATGCTCTTGGCGCCATTCGAACATTCAACGTTTTTCTCGAGGAAGGCACCTATTACCTCTTAGACGAGGAAGCAAACATTTTCACCTATGACGCGCGGGGTGAAGTGATTACGGAGGACAATCTTCCGACCATCGTGACATCCACCGACAACTCCTGGCAGGATTCCATCGCCGTTTCGGCCCACAGCAACGCCCGCCTGGTCTATGATTACTATCTGGCCGAGCATTCCCGCACGGGCGTTGACGGCAAGAACGGCGACCTTCCCGTTCTCGTCAATTACACGCAGGACGGCTCGCTCTTCAAAAACGCGTTCTGGAACGGCCGCATGATCGCGTTCGGCAACGGCTTGCCTTATGCCGCGGCGCTCGATATCGTGGCACACGAGCTGACACACGGGGTCGTCCAGTATACGGTCGGCCTGGAATACAAGTACCAGTCGGGCGCCCTCAACGAAGCCTTCGCCGACTTCATGGCCGCCATGGTCGACGACGAGGACTGGGAGATCGGCGAAGATCTTCCGGACGGTGCGATGCGCAACATCGCCTTTCCGGAACGGCACGGCCTCCCGACCGACATGACCGAATACCGTGATCTGAGCCTGAGCCAGGATTACGGCGGCGTGCACATCAACATGAGCATTCCCTCCCGCGCCGGCTATCTCATGGCCGAATCCATCGGCAGGGACAAGGCCGCGGACATATGGTACCACATTCTATCGAGTCTCTATCTCACCCCGAAATCTGAATTCATCGGTATGCGCCTGGCGGCCATACAGGCGGCGACCGACCTGTATGGTGAAGGTTCACTGGAGGTTGACGCTGTTGTCGATGCTTTCGATACCGTGGGAATTGTCGATCTCCCGCCGGAAGAGCCGCCAGAAGGCACCACCCCCGCTGAAGGTGATGAATTCGTGGCGTTCGTTTTCGACTATTCCGACAACGACCGGCTCGCCATCGGGGCGGCCGATCTTCAATCGGAAAGCGACCTGCGATACCCCTCAGACACCAGGGTATTTACCGGTGGCAGCAGTCCGGTGACCGTCTGCAAAGACGGGTCATTGCTCATCTTCATCGACGAAAACAGCAACCTCGTCGCCCTCGACACCGACACATTCGAATCGTCCGTCATCGAAGAAAGCGGGGAATGGAGCTCCATCAAGCTGTCTCCCGACGGCACACGCCTGGCCGCGACCACGATATACCCCGATTCATCGATCTACATACTCGATCTCGCCGATCCCGACATGAGCAAGGTCGTCCACCTCTACACTCCCTCGACGGAAGGCGTGAGAATGGACAATACCCTGTTCGCCGATGCGCTCGACTGGGACAGCGAAAGCAAACGGGTGCTGTACGACGCCTTCAACCGCGTTCCTGTCTCGGGCAGCGATCCCATCGAATGGTGGGATGTGAACATCCTCGATGTGGAGAGCGGGATCATCAGCCGCGTCAAGACACCGACGGAATCGGGGATCCAGGTCGGAAATCCATCCTTCGCCGAAACCAACGACCGGTACATCGTGTGCGACCTCTTTTCCTTCGAGGAATCCTTCAATTATATCGTCGCCATGGACCTCTATTCGCTGAATATTGAAATCATCCGGGAAACGGGGATGCTCCAGGGACAGGACGGTCCCATTCCAAACGTGGGACACCCGAAATATTCACCCGACGATCTCCACGTCATCTTTCAACAGTATGATGTGTGGGAGCGGGCCAATATCATGTACACCATACCCCTCGAATCCAACCGGATGACTGCGGCCGGCGGGGAAACGCCCTATTATTACGGTTCCCTGCCGATATGGTTCGCCAGGAGCGACGAAGGGCCGCCGCTCGACGCCGGAGAGGAAGCGCCAGCGGAGTTCGATATCTCGCTCATGCCCAACCGTCCGAATCCCTTCAATCCGGCAACCACCATCTCCTTTTCACTCCGGCGGGGCGGGCCGGTGAGACTTGTTGTGTATGACGCACTGAGCCGTAAAGTGGCCACCC